>JAGXFZ010000116.1 GCA_024637055.1 Gracilibacter sp.
GCTGTAGGCCCATAAATACCGCCAACAATAATTACACCTGCCAGAACTACTGCACCGGTAAGGGTTAGCAGGCTTTTGCGGCTAAAGTCCATCTTTTTCCCTCCTAACTATTGGTATGTTCTGTATAAGGTTACCAATAATTAGAAGAAAAGAGTGTCGCAATGGGGATGTCCAATTGTCTATTTTTCTTTAAGTAGCTTGATAATCCGTCAGCATTTTCCAATCAATAACTATTAGACTACATTCTATGCCATAGTTTCTTCATAATAGGATAAAGTTTGTCCCAACTAACAGTAGAAAGCGTCCGCTAATTCTCAGCATCTACTGCCTGCTTCCGTCTACTATCTTTCCTGAATAGATTTCGCGGCCTGCAATTGGAAAAACTATAGGTTCTTCTGTATTCTTGGTCGTTATTAAGCGAAGTTCTTGTCCTTCTTGTTCGTAACGACTTATCATATCTACTAGATAGTCCATTAGGCTACTACCTATCTCTTCATGTCTCAGGGCAAATTCTATTGTTGCTCTAACAAAGCCAAGTTTGTCCCCAACGTCATACCTTTTGCCTTGGAAATTATACGCATATACATCCTGAAACTTGCTCAACTCTAAAATTGCGTCCGTCAGTTGGATTTCACCGCCCCTGCCCGGGGAAAGCTCGGTGAGGATATCGAATATCTCGGGGTTGAGGATGTAACGACCCATGATAGCTAAAGGGATATCAGGAGCCTTTTCAACAGGAGGTTTTTCGACCATATGTTCCGCTCTAAACAGTCTAGGGGAAACTTTACTTCCTTCAATGATTCCATATTTAGAAACTTCACTCGGAAGTACTTCTTGAACTCCTATGATATTGCTTCCGTATAACTCGTAATACCGCATCATCTGCCTGAGACACGGCTCAGCTGAATAAATGACGTCATCTCCTAACAGAACTGCGAAAGGTTCATTACCAATAAACCTTCTAGCGCTGTAAATGGCATGACCTAAACCGAGAGGTTCCTTTTGTCTGACATAATGGATATCTACGAGATCTGCAATACCCTTGACCATGTTTAGCAATTCTGACTTTTCGCTTTGTTCAAGGAAGACCTCTAGTTCTACTGAGCGGTCAAAATGATCTTCGATAGCTTTTTTGTTTCGTCCTGTAACAATGATTACATCTTCAATACCCGATTGTACAGCTTCTTCGACAATATACTGAATGGTTGGTTTATCAACTATTGGAAGCATTTCTTTGGGTTGAGCTTTAGTTGCAGGAAGGAATCTTGTACCCAAGCCGGCAGCAGGTATTACTGCCTTGCGAATTTTGCGCAAGATACTTCCTCCTTTATTTTAATTTTATCCTCAGCACTTAGTATGTATTATTTTGATTATTATTATTAAGGTTTTGCTATTAAATGGGTTTATTAAATGTCAGATAGTCGTATATTTGAAAAAAATGGGAGTATCGCTAGCTACTTAAAAGTAGTTTTGCGACACTCCCATTTTTCTGCCTTATATGTGGACCTGGATAGTAATTATTTCAAGGTATTCTTCTTCTTATCAACTATGGCCTTTTCTAGAACTTGGTCTACTATGCCATATTCCTTTGCTTCTGCAGCTGACATATAGAAATCTCGGTCTGTGTCATTCTCTACTTTTTCTAAAGGTTGGCCTGTTCTTTCCGCTAGGATCCTGTTCAGCTTACTTTTAATCTTAAGCAATTGCTTGGCATGAATTTCAATTTCTGTTGCTTGGCCAGCTAGACCTGATCCAGCGATTAGTGGTTGGTGAATAAGGATTTCGGAATTGGGGAGGGCGGTACGCTTCCCTTTAGCACCAGCAGCTAGAAGGAACGCTCCCATGCTGGCAGCCATTCCTACGCAGATAGTTTGGACATCTGATCTGATATATTGCATGGTATCATAAATGGCCATTCCGGCAGTGATTGATCCTCCAGGGCTATTGATATATAGGTAAACGTCCTTCTCCGGATCATCAGCTTCCAGAAAAAGTAATTGAGCTACGACTACGTTAGAAACATCTTCATTGATAGGTCCACCTAAAAAGATTATACGGTCTTTCAAAAGTCTAGAATAAATATCGTAGGAACGCTCACCACGATTTGTCTGTTCTACTACCATTGGAACTAGATAACTCATATGATTCCCTCCAAGATTATTATTATATTTTGTTTATTATATATGTTTATTTTATTACAAAGGTCAATAAAGGTCAAATGGTTCATTCAATTATACTTAGCTTTTTTAAGTATAGCCACCCAGTAGCCAGCTTAGACATCTTCAGTCTATTTTAATCGTGCTAAGACACAGACGCAAATTATTTAAAAATATTTTTCTTCTTAATCGGATTAGCTACGTTAAAAGGTTGTAATAATAGTAATAAGTTAATATATCTTAAAAAGAAGGTTATTAGAGGTTGATAGAGGTTATTACCTCAGAGGAGTTTGGTTAATGAAAAATTATAATGTTTATAAACAGGTTCTCTTTTTGTTGCTCTTGTTCTATATGGTTAGCTGTTTAGTTAGTTGTGTAGCTGTGGAAAATGTTTTTTCAGATGAATTAAAAGATTCACTAAATGATTCGGATTTAGTCAATGAAACATTAGATGATTTAGTTGATTATTCAGTTGATAATTCAATTGATGTTTCGAAAATAGTCTTTTCAACCGAAGACCTAGAACCAGTGTTTCAAATTGTGATTGGAGATAAGTTGCATAACTACTACGATAATGAGAATAGCCTGTTATCTCTGTGTGACTTCATCGGCGATAATCCCTGTCCTGAAAAATTTTGGCTGATTAGCCCTTTCTATGAACCAAAAGAGTTTCTCTTACGAGATTTTGATACTACTGAACCAATTGAACTCTCTGCCTTGGCTCAGACTATGACTTTCAAGCCTATCAAGGTCAGGAAATCTACGACAGGTTGGAAACTTGGACCTTTTGTATCTTTCAAGTATGCAGATGATGATTGGAGCCATATTTATAACTGGTCAACGGAACAGATACTCAAGGTCTATTCTCCTCCACGAGGGGTAGGTCTAGTAGGTTTAGATACTGAAGAGCCTATATCTTCCTCTTTATTTAATTATCTAAACGATCAAAGTCTAGCTGTCTCCACTGATAGTAAGATGATTGCCTATATAGACAAAGGTTTTGTTGTGACCAAAGATTTAGTGACAGAAGAATTCGACAAATGGGCACTTACTAAAGATCCTGGGTCTCAAAGTTTTCAGACTTTCTCGACTGAGTTTCTTTCCTGGTCTCCGAATGGCAGGTATCTTGTAGGTTCTAATTATGCATATTATGATCACTATCTTGCTAAAGTGTGGGTATTGGATGTGCATAGTGGGAAAATCAAAAAGTTTAATACGCTAAATTCCCATGCTTTTCTAGATCCTTTCTGGTCTCCTAATTCTGATCAAGTTGTGTTAAGCGAGTATTTTCGACCATATAGTGAAGACTTTCATGGTCAATGGATTCTGTTGGATATACCTTCTCTGAAAGTCATTAGTATAGCTGGCCGTGATAATTATGATACCAACTATAATTTCAACTGGGATAATGGTAGCTTGGAACTATCCGCTAAACTGACCAATCCGATTCAAGCCTATGACCCATACAATAATATTATTCAAGATAAATCCTTCTTCGAGACTCTCAACCGTGCCCAAGAAGGGGCGGTAATTATTTCTGGGGTTAAGATTTCGCCAGATGAACGTTATGTCGCAGTACTGAAAACCAAACCTTTCACAGACAATTTAGTCAGCGTTACTGTCGAGTTGAGCGATCTCCGATTATTCGATAAGGTTTAATATAGTAAAAAATGATATACTATATTTGAATATTCTGATAGGTTAGGTGATGTTCCGTGAGATCTATGATAATGGCTGCTGGTTCGGGAGAAAGGCTAAAACCTTTGACCAATCCTCTACCTAAGCCTATGGTCCCAATCCTTAATACACCTGTTATGGAATACTCTGTTAAGCTTCTTAAACAACATGGGATTAGAGAGGTTATTGCTAATACCCATTATAACCCACAATTTATTAAACAGTACTTTGGTGATGGCTGGAGATTCGATATCCAGTTAAGCTATTCCTATGAAAGAGAACTGCTGGGAACAGCCGGTGGCGTCAAAAATAATAGTGACTTTCTTAATGAGACGTTCTTCGTGCTAAGTGGAGATGCTTTAACCAATATCGATCTATCAGCAATGTATGAGTTTCATAAAAGCAATGGTTCAATTGCCACGCTAGCTCTTACCCCCGTTAGCAATGTTTCTTTATACGGGGTAGTTGTTACGGATTCTTGGGGCAGGATTAGAGCTTTTCAGGAAAAACCATCACCTCAGGAAGCATTAAGTAATATAGTTAATACAGGGATATATCTTTTTGAGCCTGAGATTTTTGATTACATTCCTATAGGTTTTTATGACTTTGGTAGCCAGCTTTTCCCCAAACTGCTAGAATTAGGAATAGACCTTTTCGGTTTTCGAACTGATGACTATTGGTGTGATATTGGAGCTGTCGCGGCTTATAAACAGTCTCATGCTGATATCTTAAGGATTCCATCTTTACTCAATTTCGCTTTAGATGATGGTCGTTATCAGCTAAAAGATAGTTGTTTTGCAGGAATTAATACGTCAACCAATCTAAACCTCAAACTCGGTGAAAATGTTTTTCTAGGTCGCAACTGCCAGATAGGTAGTGGTGTGGGCTTAGATAATTGCATAGTCTGGGATAATACTACTATTCAAGATAATGTAGTGCTTAACAATGCTATCATAGGGTCTAATTGCCTTATAGGAATGAATACAGTTATTCAAGAAGGTAGCTTAATAGGCAGTAACACCGTGATAGGTAGTAACCTTTTCTTAGATAAAAATACTGCTATCCAACCTAACAGTGTAGTTCATGCTTGTTAGCAGAGGGGGTCTAAAAAGTGCCTAAGGTTCTCATACTATCCGCTTCGACGGGCCACGGTCATAATCAAGCTGCTAATAGCCTAAAAAAAGACTTGGAAGTGTCGGGCTATCAGGTGAGAATTGTCGAGCCCCTCAAAGAGGAAGGTCGTGTCATAGAAACGCTTATTGATGACGGCTATAATCTTTTGGCTACGAGATTACCCAAAATGTATGGAAAGATATATAAGTTAACTGGTCAGAAGTACATTAATAAAGGAATCGTGATTTTTTTCAATAAGACTTTAGGAAATACGGTTAACCTCCTTATCAATGATTTTCAGCCAGATCTAATCATTAGTACCCATCCCATTCTGGTAAATGTGGTTTCTCGTCTCAAGGCTAGTGGGAAGGTAGATTTACCATTTATTGCTGTGGTTACTGATTATATAGCACATCAGTTCTATGTAAGCAATTACGTTGACGCTTACATCGTCGCCTCTGTGTACACTAAAGACACGCTGGTTGAAAAAGGAATCGGTGCAGATAAGATTTTTGCTTATGGGATTCCGATTAGAAATGAATTTCGACAACCAAAAAAGGCCAGAGAAAACAAGCTTTTCACTTTGCTTATTATGGGGGGTAGCATGGGTGTCCCGTATATGAAGCAATGTCTGAAAAAGCTAATAAAAGATCACAATGACGTAAGGATAATAGTAGTTTGCGGAAGTAATAGTAAGCTCAGACAGGAATTAAAAGAGAAGTATTCACGTCCTTTCCAAGGTAAAGAGGTCATTATCTACGGTTTCACATCTAAGATACCGGAACTTATGGATCAATCGGATGTTCTTATTACTAAACCGGGTGGATTGACTATCTCTGAAGCGATTAGTAAAAATATCCCCATGGTAATTCCCTTTTTTATTCCTGGACAGGAAGAAGAAAATACAGAGGTGCTAATTAGAGCAGGTGTAGCTATTAGAGTGGAAAATTCTTCAGAATTGAGCGTTGTTGTTAATAGGCTTCAAACCAACCCTACTCTTCTGAAAACGATGATCGAAAAAGCAAAAGAAATATCCAGGGAGATTTCCCCGGATAATATAGTCTGTCTGGCAGATAATCTGATCTATTCTCAACATAGTAGGCCAAAAAGTGACGAACCATGCATAAAAGATATCGTGACATAAAAAATTTTAATTGAGAAAGTACTTTTTTTCTCAATATCTTTGTAGTACATTTAGAGTAAGAAGTATTATGAAGAGGGTGACGTGAAAGAAGGTGTAGTGAATATGAAAAAGATGCTACTCCGAATAATCCTAATTAGTATTGTCTTGAACCTGTGTGGCTTGTCATATCAGGCAGATATAGAAGGTTATTTTAACAATGTGAAAGATTACTTTTCTGCGGAAAAGTTAGTTGTGGAACCTCTTCCTCCTAAAAACAATGATAATTCTACTGCTCCGCCTATTAAAAAACCTGAGTACGTTGATATCACTATCGCTTCGGTAGGAGATATTTTAATACATAATACCCTTTATATGGCAGCTTCCAATCCCGAGACCAATTCCTACGATTTTAAAAGTCAGTTTGAATATGTCAAACCCTATCTGGAAGATGCGGATATAACCATTGCCAATCTCGAGACTACGTTAGCAGGCCAGGATAAGGAATACTCTGGTTACCCCGAGTTCAACTCTCCAGATTCTATCATTGATGCTCTTCAATATGCAGGTGTAGATATTCTAACTAGTGCCAATAACCATAGGATGGACAAGGGAATCAGTGGCTTTTACCGAACCATTGATGTGATTAGGGATAAGGGGCTCGACATCATTGGTGTAAAAGCTCAAGAAGAAGAAAAAACTTATGTGGTAAAGGATATCAAAGGGGTAAAAGTTGCTGTCCTCAACTTTGGATACAGTAGCCCTCTGGCTGATGGAAGTCTAAGTTTTAACGGTTTAATTCTGCCTAAAGATATGGCTAACTTGATGGATACCTTCGATCCTGAAGATCTTGAGGGTACTGTGGAAAAGGTGGATACTCGAATAAAGGAAGCTAGGGCGGATGGCGCTCAGGTCATCGCAGTCTGTTTGCATTGGGGAAATGAGTATCACCGCATCCCTAATGCCTTTCAGCAAGAACTGGCCGAAAGAATTGTGGGGTTAGGGGTGGATATGATTTTCGGTGGACATCCTCATGTTCTTCAACCTGCAGTCTACCTGCCTTCTCCTTATGGAGGAGGAGTACCTGTACCTGTTTTCTATTCTCAGGGAAATTTCATCTCTGATCAACGCAAGGAAACTGTTGACGACATTTATACGGAGCAAGGTATGGTCGCCAAAGTTACTATCAGGGTATACTGCGACGATTGCCCTCGAGTTATTGACGCTCAAGCTATACCAACCTGGGTTAATAAAAAGAGGATTAATAACAAACTTGTATATGAGGTTATCCCGGTGGATGAAGCTTTAGTGGACAAAGAAAAATTTCCCCTCCTTACCGATGCCGATATGGAGAGGATTAAGTACTGTCAGGATACAGTTAGTGATTTGTCGGTGGGAATAAAGTGAGTTAATAAAGTAGAAAAGTGACAGCTGTAAGACTTTTCGGCGCTTCGCAATCCATGCTTCGCTTGTCGTTCTTACAGCTGTCACTTTTTTTGTTTTTTATGTGGAGTGGTGGAGATTTATTCTTCGCCTTCCTTGATCATGACGGCTGGCATGGGGGCGGATACTGCTGCGAAGACAAGAGGCTCATTTCCTAAGGCCTTGGCTCCGTGGATTTGGGTTTTGGCTGCTGGAATTACCATTCCGGGTTCTATGGGGAATGTCTCTCCTTTGCCGAGTAAGTATTCTCCCTTGCCTTGGAGGATTATCCAGATATCATCAGTATCAGGATGATAGTGAGCTGGAAGGACTTCACCGGGAGGAATGACCCAGATTACTGAATTGGTTTGATCGTTTTGATGAAGGACGTTTTTGGTGGCTTTGTCAGGAACAGGCTGGGTATAATCTTTAACATAGAAAAACCTTTTATCCATCTTTTTGGCCTCCTTATAACTTTTAAATCATTGTAGCAAATTAACAGATAACTAACAAGATTTTCTAATTAGTAGAAAATCTTGTTAGTTTAAACTGGGGCAGTTGCTTTTTAATAAACAAGATTGTCGTAATTATCCTCTATGGATCTGATCATTCTGGCAACAGTTGCCGTCATCAGTGTAGGCACTCCTAGTCGGTCCCCTTCAGCTACTATAGCTTCATTAAGACAGGCTATCTCAGTTTTCCTCTTGTTCTTAAGATCAATCGCCATAGAAGGAACGTGCTGAGGTACTGAACGGGTAACGTTAATTACATGTTGTAGCCCTTCCTCTCTACCGATACTTATGCCTTTGGCTTGAGCTACGTCAGCTACTTCAAAAATGATCTGTTTTGCTATCTCAAAGGATGAAGCATTATCAATAATCCGTGTAACATTCTGGCGCAAGAGTGCACAGAGGGTGTTTTCTGAGGCGTTAACCATCAGTTTCTGCCATATTTGTCTATCTACATCCTTAGTGATTTCTGTGTTAAGGCCTGCTTTATTCATGATTTCACTAAAACTTTGAACTTTATCTGTTATCTCTCCATTAAGTGGCCAAATACAGGTGGGAACTTTTTTACGCGTAGTCATTTCGATATGGCCAGGACCTTCCATATCGCTGGTTAAGGTACTTAATCCATATACTATCTGTTTTTCCGGAACAAATTCCTTGATAATCTCTACGTTACCAATACCGTTTTGAACTGTAACTACCAAAGTTTCAGGGCCGATACTTGAAACCATGGCATCTTGCATAGCACTTCTAGTATAAGGATACTTGACAAAAATGATTACTGCATCCATCAACCCTATCTCTTCCGGTTTGGTTGTAGCTCTTACTGGAATAATATTTTTCTTGTCATCTTGACTCATAATCAGACCATGTTTTTGAATCGCTTCTATATGAGTAGCATAAACATCATAAAGGCATGTATCTGTCACTCCGGCAAGCAGTCCACCAAACAAGCTTCCCATAGCCCCTGAACCTATTATTGCAACTTTCATATTATCATCCCCTATTCCTTGTTATACTGCTAGTATTACTTTCAAGCGTAAGGATTACGCTATCCTCATTAGTGAGATTCCCTTAAGAGAAC
>JAGXFZ010000117.1 GCA_024637055.1 Gracilibacter sp.
ATATAGATTGCTTATGGTATATATACCCCCATCAAAAGTACCGGTAAAGGGACCAATAGGCTCCCAATCTTCTCCCGATAAGTCAATATCAGCAACCAATATATAATGAGCAGCTAAATCATCCCGAATACTATCCAACTGTTCCGGTGTGGAAATCTTGTAAGGGCTTTCTAACGTGCCACTACCCTCACCCGTGAAAGCCCAAGCTGTTGTGGCCAGCATAACCAAGAAAAACGCGATTACAATCAGTTGAACCAGAAATTTGTTAAATCTCAATTGGTTATTCATATTTGCCTATTTCTCCTTTGCCGTGATAATGCTTATTAAGGTTTTATAGTCGCTCTCATCAGATGGATTAATTGTAATCGTTACGTAAAAATCATCCTTTGTTCCGGTAATAATGCTCATATTCTCAACTGCTATTATCGAACTGTCCTCAGCATCGCTCATAACACCTTCATAGAAATCAACTACCTCTGTCACTTCTTGTTTTGTCATAATACTAATCCAGTATTCTCTCCCCGCTGAAGCTTTTTCGGTTGAAGCTGTAACGACAACACTGTCATCGATTATCGGAACCAAGTTTTGTGGATACCCATCTGGCAAATCCACACCTTCTTTACTAGCTTCAAAAACTGCACTTCCACCCTCATCCTCATGAGTTAGTTTCCCATCTTTTATAGTTGTGGTGGAGCCGTCTTCTGATTTTATGGTTTTACTACATGCTGTTATTGAAAATACCATAATTGAGACCAGCAATATGACAAACAACTTTTTCATTTCAAATCTTCCTTTCAAAATATCCGAGCCTTGTTCGAGCATCTCCATTGTTGTTAACATCAATGGTAGAAGAAATTCCTTTAAAGTTATTAGCACCATAAATAAGGCTTTAGCCTCTTATCATTTGTAAGAGTCTAAAACCTAAATATCGAGCCAATTTGACAGGATAATCAAATATCTCACCCCCTTTCCCAGAAAAGTGTTATTGTTTATGTTTTTGTTTAAATATATAATTAAATAGATTTACTATTTCTACATAGTTACATTATATTAACGAATATTGTTTGGAAGGTTTCCCATATTGCCCTAGTGTGTTTCATATATTGCTATTATGGATTCTACGATTAAGGAGATGTTATGAAAGCTTATTCCACAGAGTTGTTCAAGGAGTTTCCTCCTGATATTTCTAAAATCGTGACTACTTCTTCCAGCGATAAGATAACTGTACTGAAAGCAAAAAACGTTTTTTCAGAGCCTAAAGGTTTTGGTTGTTATAAATTTGTTATACCCGGATATAACATGCCTACTGCGGTGGTTGAAAAAAAGAAATACCATCTCGAACAAAAAAAAATATTCCCAATAAATCCGGATCAAATTCACTCCTTCGCCGAAGAGAGAATCGTTAATCCGTTTATGGCAATTTTTATACATAAGACATATATGAGAGATTTTTCTCATATACTTTCCGGAAAAAGTGAAATATTTTATAACAACGGTACCTTTGAGCTTAACTCCCATATAACCCGTTTGTTGTTCCAGTTCATAGAAGAGACAAAGTATAAACAGCCAGGGTATGAATTCATTCTTCAAAGTCTTAATACACAAATAACAGTGAATCTTTTGAGAAGTATGAGTACTAAACTCTCCTCTAACTCTAATCCCAGGGAATACACTGACTTAACTCTTATTAAGAAGACAGATGAATTTCTTCGTAACCATTTATGTTCTGACTTTTCACTTGATGACCTGGCATCCTTCCTAAACTACAGTCCTTATCATTTTATAAGAATATATAAAAAGCGCACGGGCAAAACTCCTTTTGAATACCTAACAGAATTAAAGATTCAAAAGGCAAAAGACCTATTACCTCTGAGGAAATACTCAATTAGCGAAGTCAGTTTCTTATGTGGTTTTGCCAATCGGACTCACTTTTCTACAGTTTTTAAAAGAATAGTCGGGCTAACACCCTCCGAATATAAAAGTATTATCTAAATCATTAATTCATGTAACTCTTATAAAAAGGAACAACCCAAAACTACTTTTCTAGTAGATAGTGATGCTCCTTTTTTTGTGCAACGACCTTTACATATTGCTAATTGATTTTCATTTCTGGCGGAACCTGTAGCCAACCTTTTTTCTTGGCAATGACACAGAGACCATTAAATTCATCTATCTTTTCCAAAAGTAATTTTATAAATAATTCTCTTAATGAATCATTAACTACACAGTTTCTTACCTACTGAACAAATCGATAAAAAATCTTGGAATCCTGAAAAAAACGCCTAAATATAAAATCATCTTTTACTACCCCGCTATCGGTCTCGAACTTAGTAATTTCCCTTTTAAGCAAGTCCTGTAGTTCAGAATCATGAGCATAATTATAGAATATCGCTAAAGTGTCTTCCCAGTCATATCTAGCAACCAAATTGTCCCATAAGCTATACGCTTCCCCCACGGTTAATGTTGGTGATTGTACTGTGTCATATCTTCCTATGTGGAAATTCCCTATCTGCACCATATTTATCCCTCCTCAACTAGATGGCATGGCTTTAAAGGAGGGGTTCGCAACCACCCTTTCATCTTGCCGTACTTGCAAATATTATTATAAGCTGCTTTGAGAAATTCCATAAAGGTTGCCCTTAAATCATCGTTGTAGACCATCGTTTTGACAGTTCTAATCAGGTTATCTATAAATGCCTGAATGCCAATAAATAGTTTACCGAAAATATATTCATCATTTATTATATTATCTTCTAATGTAAATCTAACACTTTTGGGAGGACGGTCAGGCAGGGGTAAATGGTACTTATCCATTTCTTTTTTTAAAACATTAACTTGGTTCTCAAGTATACTCATTAAGCCTTTCTCCATTATTAGTCTAAATTCTGGATCATGTACAGCGTTAAGGTATATTTGACTGGTATGAGTAATATCATAACGGGCAACAAGATTATCCCATAACAAGTATGCTTCTCCGCTTCCGATTTCAGGAGACTTAGCTGATTGTGCTAAACCAAAATGCCATTCTTTAACTTGCATTTTTTCTTCCTCCAATCGCAACTGTTGTTTTTTCTAAGATTGTCCAAATCATTAAAGCTTTATCCATATTCCCTGGGATAACCTTTGCTAAAATAATAAGATACTAAATAATAATGGAATAGAGCACTGGTGTTTGAAATTGCCGGTGTACAAAGGGGTGTATTAATTTTACACGTTTCTAAATTTAATCTTGACCAAACCGATAGAAATTGTTATACTTCTTTATATTAGTTGATAGTGATTATCATTACCATATCAACGGGCAACAAAAAAAATAATTATAGAGGAGTGTCACCAACAATGCTAACTAAACGAAAACTAGTCACAGTTTTATCCATCCTACTTACTATTACTCTAGCCCTAGCTGCCTGCTCAGCTCCAGAAAATGCTCAGGTGAATACCAATGACCAAGAAAACGGAACGGTAAATCTCTATACTGATCGCCACTACGACACCGACCAAATGCTTTACGATTTATTTACCAGCGAAACTGGAATTAAAGTAAATGTCGTAAAAGGTAAATCTGACGAGCTAATTGAGAGACTAGAAAGAGAGGGTGACGCTACTCAAGCCGATGTACTTATAACAGCCGATGCTGGAAGACTTTATAAGGCTATGGAAAAAGAGTTGCTTCAGCCCGTTGATAGCCAGATTTTAACAAACAATATTCCTCAAAACTTACGGGATGAAAATAATAACTGGTTCGGTTTGACCGTAAGGGCAAGAGTTCTGGTATATTCTGAAGCTAAAACCAATGAATCCGAACTCTCTAGTTATGAAGACTTAACAGATTCTAAATGGAAAGGCAAACTTCTTGTTCGTTCTTCATCCAATATCTATAATCAATCACTACTGGCTTCAATGATTGCCATAAACGGTGAAGAAAAGGCCAGAGAATGGGCAAAAGGAATTGTAGAAAATTTCGCTCGTGAGCCAAAAGGAAACGATAGAGATCAAGCAACTGCGGTTGTTTCAGGAGAAGGCGATATCGCCATTATGAACACTTACTACATTGGAAAAATGTTGTCCTCATCAAACCCAGAAGAAGTAAAAGTTGCTCAAAATATAAGTGTTTTCTTTCCTAACCAAGAGACTACCGGTACACATATAAACGTTAGCGGTATCGGGCTGACTAAAAGCGCCCAGAACTCTCAGAATGCAATTAAACTGATGGAATTCTTGGCAAGTGAAGAGGCGCAGGAGATATTCGCCGAGGCAAACTTTGAGTATCCTGTTCACCCAGACGTCCAACCAGCAGAACTTTTAAAATCATGGGGAGAATTTAAAACCCAAGATATCAACTTATCACTTTTAGGCAAATACAATAAAAAAGCTACTGAGATTGCCAATGAAGTAGGCTGGAAGTAGAATCTTGACTCTAGCGGCAGTAATTAAGAGTAGAAGCAGCCTGAAGGTTGCTTCTACTCTTAAGAAGGAGTAGCAATTATGAAGTTTTTAAGGGTAAAGCACCTAAATATTTGGTCTGTTTTCAGCTTCTTATTTGTATTAGGGATTATCCTATCCAATTTATTAGTCTTCACTTCCTTATTGCAGCCACCTTCCGAGAATTGGCAACATATCAAGGATTATTTATTAGCGGACTATATCAGCAATACTTTGCTTTTAATCACTTTTACAGGTTTATTCACATTTTTAATTGGAACATCTTTAGCCTGGCTAATATCATTCTACGATTTTCCACTAAGAAACTTTTATAAGTGGGCTTTTATCTTACCACTTGCTATCCCTGCCTATATCGGAGCTTATACTTATACCGGCTTATTAAATTACACAGGTATTATACAATCCTTTTTGAGAAATAGCTTTAATTTCCATGTCAACCCAAAGCTCTTCGATATCATGAATATTTGGGGAGCGGTCTTTATTTTTACTTTATTTCTCCTCCCCTATGTCTATACAATAGTTTCATCCTTTTTTCAAAATCAATCTGCTTCCTTGTTTGAAAGTGCACGCATACTGGGAAGAAAACCTCTGAACATTTTGTTCACTGTTTTATTGCCTTTGGCACGCCCTGCAATAATCGCAGGTGTAAGTCTTGTTGTTTTAGAAGTTCTAAATGATTATGGACTGGTCCAGTATTTTGGGATTCCTACTTTTAGTACTGCGATATTTAAGAGCTGGTTTGGGATGGGAGACATTGACTCAGCGATAAGGCTTGCAGCATCCTTATTAATTATCGTTTTCTTTATCCTTGCATTGGAAAAGCTGTTGAGAGGTAAAAGAAGGGTTGAATCCTCAACAGCTAAAATAAGGTCAATTCCATTGCATAAGTTAAGCGGCTACAAAAGTATGCTCGCCTTCACTTATTCATTCTTCATATTCAGTCTTTCCTTTTTAATCCCCCTTCTTCAACTTTTTTATTGGTCCTTAATTACCTATAGTAACGTATTAAGTAATAAGTTTTGGCAGTTGCTTTGGAATTCAATTTTTGTAGCTTTAGTTGCAACCTGTATCATTGTCTTCGCCTCTGTAATCATCGCTAACTTTCAGAGAATTTCAGGAACAAAGTTATCCAAAACCTATTCGAAGATTACTACTTTTGGTTACTCTATCCCAGGAGCAGTTATTGCCATTGGAGTAATGGTTCTGTTTATTAACTTAGATCAAAAATTATTCTGGTTCTATAAGATCGTAAATCCCGAGTCAGCTAAACTCGTACTAAGCATGAGCATAGCCATGTTGATCTTTGCCTATGTAATCCGTTTCTTAGCTATAGGCTTTAATTCAGTCCAGACCGGCTTTGAAAAAGTAGGGAAAAAATTCTTTGAGGCTTCAAGAACTCTCGGGATGACAACGACAAAGACCTTTTTAAGAATTGACCTGCCGATGCTTAAGCCTGCACTTGTTGGAGGTTTTGTACTCGTTTTCGTTGATGTATTAAAGGAATTGCCATTGACCTTGATTCTTCGTCCTTTTAATTTTGATACGCTAGCTACTAAAGTCTATCAATATGCAAATGATGAGATGATTCCGGAAGCTGCTGTACCTTCTCTAATAATTATCGCTGTTAGTCTTATTTCTATATATTTCTTGAACAAAATAACTATGAAAGAGGAACGGTAATGTATGTCCAAATTCGTAATTTAACTTTCAATTATAAAAATTCTGAAGAAGCAATACTAAAGGATTTCAACTTGAGTATCACCAAAGGAGAAATCATATCTATCTTAGGCCAGAGCGGAAGCGGTAAGAGCACCCTCCTCAGATTGATTGCTGGCTTAGAAAAACCCAACAAAGGTTCTATTATTATTGATAAAAAGATTATGGCTGATCAAAATACTTTTCTGTTTCCGGAAGAACGAGGGGTTGGGATGGTATTCCAAGATTACGCTTTGTTCCCCCATTTTAATGTAGAAAAAAATATTAAATATGGATTACACGCGTTCAGTAACAAAGAGCAATCGAAGCGTCTTAAGGAAGTTTTAGAATTAGTTAATCTTACTGAGTTTGCAAAAAGATATCCTCACGAACTGAGCGGTGGACAGCAACAAAGGGTAGCTTTGGCCAGAGCCTTAGCTCCTAAACCTTCCGTTCTACTACTTGATGAACCTTTTAGTAATCTTGATGCCGGTTTGAAAACCAAAATACGTGGAGAACTAGGAAAAATCATTAGACAATCAGGTATTACTTCCATCTTTGTAACTCATGACTTGGAAGACTCTGAGACAATCGCCGATAAAGTTGTCTCCCTTGACATTTCTTCAAGCATATCAATGAAAACAGGAACAAGGTAAGGATCAAATTGGATTCCGGAAAATCTATGTAATTCTGCTATCCGTTCCGGATAGCTCATTGCTTTGCGGTAAGGTCGATCATTACTCATGCTATCATATGCATCAACTATAGCCAGAATTCGGCATTCCAAAGGAATCTCTTCTCCGGCAAGTCTCAAGGGATATCCTTGGCCATTCCACCATTCATGATGCTTAAGAATAAAATCTGAGATATGACCTAAATCCGGTGATGAATTTGCTATCCTAAAGCCGATCTCACTGTGTTTTTTCATCTCTTCAAATTCTTCTATATCAAGTTTTCCAGGTTTAAACAAGATAACATCGCGAATTCCAACTTTGCCGATATCATGGAACCTGGCAAAAAGGCTAAGTTTGCTCTTTTCCAGTTCATTCATTCCAATTTTGACCGCCATTTCCCCTACCATGGTCTGAAGCCTATCGGTATGCCCCTCTGTAATATAGTCTCTAGCCTCCAATGTTTTCATAAGCAGGTCGACGGTTCCACTCCTTGTGCTTTGACTCTGGAGAAGTTTATTGAAGTACATTTTTTCTTCAGCCTCTTTAAGGGCTTGAGATACTTTTTCGCGTCCGCAGGAATAGCAATGGTTGCTACCTATAGAAAGGCTTAGAGGTATAGGCCGTGTCTGCAGATTATATTCTCCGACTTTTTGCTGGATTGTGCTGTATGTTTCTGTAATCTTATCTGCTTTGACGTCCTTAAGAATGATTGCAAATTCATCTCCGCCTATGCGCGCGATTATACTATTTAATGGACAGGATTCAGTTAAGATTTGTGCACAAGATATGAGATACCTATCGCCTTCTTCATGTCCCATAGTATCGTTGATAAGTTTGAGTCCATCAACATCACAAATAAGAATTCCAATCGTATCAGCATTTTCACTGATTTCCGAAATCTCCTGCTCAAAAAATCTGCGATTATATAGTCCCGTTACAGCATCATGATCTGCGAAGTATCGTATTTGTTTTTCTGCTAAATGCTGTTCGGTAATATCTCGTATAACTCCAAGTATCTTACGAGAATTATCCTCAGAATGTTCTATAATTGCAACTGATTGAATAACTCTCTCAACGCCATCGGATTCTCGATTAATTCTATATATGACATCATATTTATCTTGATAGTGAATTAACCTAGATAAAGCTGAGTCCATCAACGTTCTATCCTCTGGGTGAACTAAGCCTTGGGCCTTCTTAAGCGCTAGATAAGAAGATTCCTGCTCAATACCGTATATTCTATAAGCTTCCTCAGAAGCCCACATAGTCTTGGTTCCCAAATCCAGGTCCCAATTTCCCACATGGGCTATGGCTTGTGCCCGGTTCAGCCGGTCCTGGTTAATTCTCAACTGGCCAATAAAAGATTTTAACTCATCGTATTGCTGGCTTATTTCCTCATTCGTTGCTTCAAGCTCCTGATGTGCTGCAACTAACTCTTGATTATTATGTAAGATTGTTGTCTCCGCTAACTCTATCTTCTTGAGCATTTTATCTAATAAGTAATACAGTACGACTCCCGTTACTACAACATAGAACCAGCCTTTGTATGTACTAATCATGGTTAATGTATCCTTATTATCGGATATCAAATTAGCAAGTCTATCAGAAAAAGAGATCCAGACTGACCCTAGCACTAAATAAATCAAGCATATTTTTATCAATTCGGACGTGTATTTATTTTTTATAAGCAAATAAATCTCCTCCATATCTATCTTTGTCCAAGTTGAGCTATATCTTTTTACACTCTTTAAGATAAAATAAATTGAAAGTTACGCTATTTGATAATTAGTATAATTTATTTAGGATGACAAATAAACATATTTATATTTTTTTGTCTATTTTGCTCGAATGTAAAAAAGGGAGTACCGCTAGCTACTTAGAAAGTAGGATTTTGCGACACTCCCGTTTTCATCATCCTTACAAAGGTGTTAGGACTATATCAGCTTACGTTTGCTTAAAGGCGAAGTCATAAATCTCCACATTATTTTTTTATTTGTTAGCCAGACAATATGAGAATCATTTTTAGTGCTTGATAGAATTCTCGGGATAAAAAACTTCGCAACCGTTTCTGGCTTATCAGCAAGAGTATTAAATATTGATATGAATCGCTTATCCTTTAATACCGGAGATTCATCACCATCTGGAGTTTTGGTAATGAAATCCGTCAACATCATGCCAGGCGACAGCCGTATAGCTATAACAGATGTGCCCTTTAATTCTTTGGCTAGAGCCTTTGTGAAATATGTAAGTGCGCGCTTTGATGTGCCATACAGAATTGTTTTTGCTTGTATCATATCGTTAGAGCCTAAGCCCTCCATGTTGCATATTTTGCCCCCACCTTGAGCGAGCATATTTTTGGCAGCAACTTGAGAGCCATAGATCATCCCTTTTATATTAGTATCAACTAGAGCGTCAACGTAAGAAGATTCGGTGTTATAGCAAAGCTCGTAGGGAGAATTCTGGCCTGCATTGTTTATCCATATATCAACTCTCCCCCATTGATCCGCTGAATGTTTCCATAGCCTTTCTATATCGTTTCTATCTTGTACATTACATGGAACATAAATCATTCTTCCCTTAAATCCAGAGAGCTCTTTCTTTATCTCCTCTGTAAGCTGTTCGTGCCTTCCAGAAATGGTTACATTACATCCTGCTTTTAAAAATTCTTTTGCCATGAAAAGTCCAATACCTCTAGTACTACCTGTTATAACAACGCTTTTCATACTAGTTCCTCCTTAATGTTTTTCCGCTTTGGAAGATTGACATATGTATGTTAAAAAAAGCCTTCTCAGCTAATGCTGAGAAGGCTTGATTTTTGTGTTTATTCTAGTAGCTAGAATTTCTTTGTTGTTGGAAACAATCTCTGCAATAAACAGGCTTGTCGCCAGAAGGTTGGAAAGGAACTGTAGCTTCGTTGCCACATGCAGAACAAGTTACAGTATACATTTGACGATCTTGGCTACCATAACCGCCTCTTGAACCGCCTCTGTTTTGAGCTTTTTTAGCTGCGCGGCACTCAGGGCATCTGCCAGGCTCATTAGTGAAACCTTTTTCTGCATAGAACTCTTGTTCTGAAGCAGTAAAAGCGAATTCAACTCCACAGTCTCTGCAACTTAGTGTTTTGTCATTTAACATATAGAAAAACCTCCGAATTTTATTTAACCCGCTCCTACGGCACTTCCTAAAACTTCCTGGATCGGGAAATCGAGAAGGTTTTCGTAAATTTACCAAGAATAACGAGCTAGTTTAGTATAGCTAATATTAGCAGAAAATGCAAGGTTTACTCATAATTTTTTTTTTATTTTAGCCAAACATGTGAATTTTTACTAATAAAGCACGTGAATCAGGTACTTTATCAGTATAAGCAAGGTAAATTCAAACTATTATGACCAAGATTCTATGGATGTGATGGTCTATTTCGTTCATTCGGTCTTGGTTGGATATTACGCTCCTTTTGAGTATCAAATTCCGTATAGTGCGGGTCTTGTACTGTCTCAGATGATTTTGCTTTTGCATTCTTATTATGTTTTCCCATACATATATCCTTTCTTGTGCTTTTATTATATTTAGTTTACACATAGAATCGGACATTATTCAGGTTTACATGATATAAGTATCAGAAACAGTTTAACCTATTTAAATCTTTTTATCTTAGGAAATAAATCACTATGAAAACCAATAAAAATAACTTCCAAGCAATGCTAAGGTATCTACCATTATCAAATACTAGTCGTAACCCCCACTTGGTATTTTCCACCTTCATATATTTACCTCCTAGTAATGCTTAAACTGATATTGTTCAATATATGACAATGTATTCTGCATTTATCCATTGATTCCTTTATAATTTTTCATATTATTGTTTTTATCCAACTTTAATTATTTGTTTAACCTTATCATAAACTTGGGCTGATAACTTTTCGTTGCCAGACATGATTAGTCTACCATTACATACTAATGCCGGAGATTTCAGTGTAAAGATAGTATTCAGTCCTTGCCGTACCACAGCTGCAATTAATATAAAAAGTAAGTGACTATAGCCCAAGGTACATGAGCCGTGGTCACTTATGATCGAAAGTCTACTTACTTACCAAGCAAGATTAAAGCACCAGCAGCAATAGCGAGCAGGGCAAGAAGCGTGTCAATTGCTGGTATCGGGATGCTCACCACCTGCAGTAGGCCAGTAACTATTAGCCAGGTTCCTAATAATGTCATTCCCAGTTTCTTAGTCATTTTCAAATTGTTCACCTCTTTCGTGCAAAAGATAATCCACTACATAATAAAATACAGTTTAATCATATCACACTAATTCACTATGTTTACATAAATATAATCTCTTTAGGCAAAGGATATAGTAATTGAAGTTATTTTAAAATAAGTCGTTTGCTGGAGGTCTCTATGCTTAAAACCGATGCTCAAATTATCGGGATCCATAACCAGGATCCCCTAGCCCTATTTGTTCAGTTCTCAGTAGGTGAACGCTACTATATTTATGAACGAGATTGCGTAACCAAATCTGAATCCGTTAAAGAAGAACTTTTTGAAGAAAATTTTAGTCGCCAAGATCTTGATCCTAAGGATGAACAACTATTGTTAGGAAAGATCATGTTTAACCCAAAAATAAAGAGGGTATCAAAAGATTACCCTCTTTAATCAGAACATTCATGGTATTAGGATACTTACTAAAAACTAAAAGCCCATCATCCCTGTACGATTATTAGTGTTATCATCATTAGAATATCGATTTCCATGCATATTATTTATTGATCCAGAACCACCATGCATGTAATCATGGACTTCATTCATTGATCCAGAATCACCATGCATTTCATCAAACCATTCTTCATCAACAATACCATCTTCACCATGCATGTAATTATAAACTTCATTCATTGTTTCTGGATTTTCATGCATGTCCAAAAACTCATCGCTATTAATAAATTCTTCTATTGCTTCTGGGCTTTTTTCACCACTCATAAACTGATTCATTTGATTAAACCAGCTCTCTTTTTCTGTAGTCGTATCGGCTAGAGCGGGAAAAGCAATAATACTCAACCCAAGGACTACAGTACCGATGACTGTTAGCGTTTTCTTATTGAATTTTCGCATTAAAATTCCTCCTTTTTCTTGTTGAATTACTTACTAACTCTATCCTAAAGTATAAAAGTGTCACAATTATGACAAGTATGTGAAATTTTTTTGAAAGAATTCAAGTACCGCAAAAAGTTCGGTATGGCCTGCTCGCTAGCGCAGGCAGTGTTGCGTATTTAAGCTGTTCGGCGGAGTGAGCATACGGTCTTGAAAGAACATCAAGAAGCTGTTCCATCACTCTGTAGTCTCCGCATTGAACTGCGGCCTTTAGTGCTTCTTCTACCCTGTGGTTCCGAGGTATCAGCGCAGGATTGCTACTTTGCATCAACTGTTGCGAGGAGGCTTTCGATTCCTGTTGTCTACCTAGTCTTGCTTGCCACAACTCGCGCCAATGACCAAATTCTGAGCTACCAAACAGGGCTGTATCTTCCAACGAATCAAACGTTATCGCGCGGAAGGAATTGGTATAATCCGCACCATACTTCTGCATCATACTGAGAAGTTCTTCAATAAGAGATTCATCTTGTATCTCTTCATTAAATATACCTAGTTTTGCCCTCATTCCTGCGAGCCAATGAAAGTGATATAAATTATTGAAATTGGAAACCGCATCCTGAGCCAGTTCTATAGCCTGCGCTTGATCGACATGCAGTAGGGGTAATAGTGTTTCTGCAAATCGTGCAAGATTCCAGCCACCAATATTCGGCTGGTTACCATAGGCATAGCGACCTTTAACATCAATCGAACTAAATACCGTTACCGGATCATAGCCATCCATAAAGGCACAAGGACCATAATCAATTGTTTCTCCACTAAGAGCCATATTATCGGTATTCATTACCCCGTGGATAAAGCCAACAAGTTGCCATTTGGCAATTAGCGCAGCTTGACGCTTAATTACTTCCTGAAGTAGATAAAGATATGGATTCTTAGCGTCAACGTCTGGAAAATGTCGTTGCAATGTATAATCAGCCAGGGCCCGAAGATCTTCAATAGTACCCCATTGTGAAACGTATTCAAAGGTTCCGACGCGCAGATGACTGGCAGCCACGCGGGTCAGAATCGCACCCTGTAGCGGACCAGTTTCGCGAATCACTGACTCACCGGTTGTCACCACCGCTAGGCTACGGGTGGTTGCGATACCCAGGGCATGCATTGATTCGCTGATGATGTATTCGCGCAGCATCGGTCCAAGTGCTGCTCGACCATCGCCCCCACGGGAGTAAGGAGTTGGTCCTGAACCTTTGAGTTGAATATCAACCCGCTCACCTAAAGGAGTGATCTGCTCACCAAGTAGCACAGCCCGGCCATCCCCTAACATAGCAAAATG
>JAGXFZ010000118.1 GCA_024637055.1 Gracilibacter sp.
ATAGCGGTTTGGGCGCATATCAAGAGTATAATGCTGAAAAGAGCGCAGCAAGTCTCCAGAACTTGCTTAAGCTTATGGCTAGAGTAAGGCGCGGTAAGAAAGAACTAGTATTATCTTCTGAAGAGCTGGTTCCAGGAGATATCGTCTTGCTGGAATCAGGTTCGAAAGTGCCTGCAGACTTGCGCCTTTTGGAGGCTAATAATCTTACATCTGATGAAAGCTTTTTAACAGGAGAGTCTATCGCTGCTGTCAAAAAGATAGGAAGCCTGCCGGCGGATACAGGAGTAAGTGAACGAAGGAATATGGCTTATGCGGGCTCATCCATTACCTCGGGACGAGGATTAGGCATTGTTGTTGACACTGGAATGCAGACAGAGGTAGGTAAAATAGCTGAGAATATCAATGAATCTGAGAGTGCCAAGCCTCCTCTGGTAGTAAGGATGGAGAGATTTACCAAACAGATCAGTATACTGGTATTATTTATAAGTGTTGTGCTAGCGATTATGTTACGCTTGCAAGGACTAGATGCGGCTGCCATCTTCTTCTTCGTGGTTGCTCTTGCAGTTTCAGCTATACCGGAAGGTTTGCCTGTGGCACTTACTGTGGCATTATCCATCGCGGTCTCTAGGATGTCTAAACGTAATGTAATTGTAAGGAAACTTCCAGCGGTAGAAAGTTTGGGTAGTTGTACAGTTATCGCCAGTGATAAGACAGGGACGCTTACTGTAAACCAACAGACAGCCCGCCAAGTATCTCTCCCAGATGGACAACGTTTTGGTGTTTCTGGGCAGGGATATAATGGCGAAGGAAAATTCACTAATCTAGAAAAAACCGATATTTCCAATGATTCAAAGTTTCAACTGGAAAAGCTTAGCAAGTTGTCTATTTTGGCCAATGAAGCCTCTCTAATGAAAGATAACGGAGAGTGGGTACAATATGGTGATGCCATGGATGTTGCATTTCTGGCCATGGGATATAAACTAGGACTGATTCCTGACGAGGTAAAGTCTAACATTCAATTAAAGGGAATGATTCCTTATGAATCAGAACGTAAATTTTCAGCAACATTTTATGAGCAAGATGGGATAACTCAGCTCGCGGCCAAAGGTGCCTTAGAAAGTATATTAGGGTTCTGTAAGTCTATGCAGTACCAAGATAGAATTGTTGATATTGACAAGGATATAATAGAAAAACAAGGAGAAGCGATGGCTGCCCAGGGTTACAGGGTATTAGCGGTTGCGGGAGCACAATACCCAGGATTCGAAGAGAAAGAGGAGTATAAAGACCAAGATCTACCAGAGATGGTCTTCCAAGGTCTGGTAGGGTTTATTGATCCTTTACGTCCTGAAGTTATTGATTCTGTTAACAAATGTAAAGTGGCAGGGATTAAAGTAATTATGATTACCGGCGACCATCCCAGTACAGCTCAGGCCATAGCGAGGGATTTAGGGATTGCAGATAAAGGTGAATCAGTAGTCTCAGGTCAACAATTAAGTGAGGCAGGTTCTCCGGATAGTCAAAAATATATGGACTTGGTTTCTTCTACGCATGTATTTGCTAGAGTTTCGCCTACTCAAAAGCTTGAGATTGTAGAAGTGTTGATTAATCAAGGAGAATTTGTAGCTGTGACAGGGGATGGCGTGAATGATGCACCTGCCTTGCGTAGAGCGAATATTGGTGTGGCTATGGGTTCTGGCACTGATGTTGCCAAAGAAATAAGTTCCATGATTGTCACAGATGATAATTTTGCTTCAATTGTGTCTGGGGTTGAGGAAGGAAGGTTCGCCTATGATAATGTACGTAAGGTAATCTATCTGCTTATATCAACCGGGGCTGCGGAAGTAGCTTTATTCGTAACTTCCATCTTTGCGGGATTGCCTCTGCCTCTACTTGCTGTGCAACTTCTCTGGTTGAATCTTGTGACGAACGGAATACAGGATGTAGCTCTGGCCTTCGAAGGGGGAGAACCAGGTGCTATGAAGCGAAAGCCCAGAAAGCCTAAGGAGAGAATATTTAATCCGCAAATGATCAGCCAAACTTTAGTAGCAGGATTGACCATGGGTATGATAGCTTTTGGATTCTGGTATTTCCTTGTTGATGTCCAAATGATGGACGAAACTCATGCACGTAATATTATTCTTCTGCTCATGGTATTGATGCAGAACGTTCATGCTTTCAACGCGCGTTCCGAATTTGTATCAGCCTTCAAGGTACCTCTAAGCCGAAATTACATTCTGGTATTTGGCGTACTCATAGCCCAAGGGATTCATATTCTGAGTATGCATGTACCATTTATGCAGCAGATTCTACGGGTAGAACCTATCACTATGTTCGAATGGTTGGAAGTCTTCATCCTTGCTATACCTCTTTTAATAGTCATGGAAATCTATAAAATGATTAATAAGAGAATTTCAGTAAACTAGTATTTTATGTTTTATCAAATAACAGGTATACTAATATATAGAGAATTTAGAAATAGGGAGGTTTTTATATGAGCACCCAAGATAACTTAAAAACTGCTATCGCAGGAGAATCTCAAGCAAATAGGAAGTATTTAGCCTTTGCTCAAAAAGCAGATGAAGAAGGGCATAAAGGAGTAGCTAAACTTTTTCGAGCTGCATCTGAAGCCGAATCCTTACACGCTTTAAATCAGCTAAGAATTGCAGGCTTGGTAAATTCAACTGAAGAAAATTTAAAAGCTGCTATCGAAGGCGAAACTTATGAATTTACTGAAATGTATCCAGGATTTATTAAGGAAGCTACAGAAGAAAACCATACTGCTGCTAAAATAGCCTTTAATTTAGCCAGCGGGGCCGAAAAATCACACGCTGTACTATACAAAAAAGCTTTGGAGAATCCAGATAAAGATACCGATTATTATTATTGCGGTGTCTGTGGCTATATAAACGAAGATTTTGCTCCCGATAAATGCCCTGTCTGCGGTGCCCCTGAATCAAAGTTTTCAAATATAGGGTAACTGTGATGATAACTAATATATCTTAATATCAAACTAACAAAGGAGCTGTTGCACAATAAACCAACTAAGTTGGCCGGTGCAGCAGCTCCTTCTTTAAATGTCCAGATAGTCGTATATTTGTGCATTACAGACTCACCGCGCGCCGAAGCTGTTCACTTGCAGATACAGCTACTGCACCTAAACCTTTGGGTAATACCTGATGGCCGCTCCTTGCCCTCCATGGCACCGCGGCATTAGGCCATCCATGGCCGTCATTAACCACGGTGCAGCTTAACGCTGTATCTGCTGCGTTCTCGACGCTTCTCCGCTCTAAAGGTTCGCTAAGTAATGCACAAATATACTAAAATCTTTAATATAAAAGCACTAGTTCTTTGAATCTATTGTGTATCTGCTTCTTTGATGTATTGCGTTACTCTTGCTAAGAGCGATTTATCCAATTCTACCTCTACCAGAGAAGTATCCTGGTCATAAGAAACATTTAATATCTTACTATTCGTGTGGAGCCAGGCCATTGTAGCACCATCAGAGATAGGGATGTTTAATTGAACTTGAATACGATCGCTTTGGATGATGTTTTCTATAGTTTGTTTGAGTGAATCAAGGCCATCCCCAGTTTTCGCAGATATTTCAAAGATAGCCCGACTCTCGCGTAGGATTACTGGATTATCTTCCTCTGAAAGGTCAATCTTATTTAAGGCGATAATTGTTGGCTTAGTCCCAGTACCGAGTTCAGCAAGAATTTCATCAACTATACGTATTTGATCTTCCACTTGAGGGTCGGACGCGTCAGCTACGATTAAGATGAGGTCGGATAGCGCTACTTCTTCTAAAGTAGACTTAAATGCATCAAGTAATTTGTGCGGGAGTTTCCGGATAAAGCCTACAGTATCGGTGAGTAGTACAGTACTGCCATTACTAAGTATAAGTTTACGTGTTGTTGTATCGAGGGTAGCAAAAAGTTTGTATTCAGCCAGTACCTCTGTGTCGCACAACGTATTAAGAAGCGTAGATTTACCTGCATTGGTATAGCCTACGATTGATACTACAGGGATACCGCTTTTCTGGCGGTTTCCACGTAGTACTCCTCGTTGACGTCGAATATCATCAAGTTGTTTTTTTAAGTGAGTTATACGCATCCGGATACGGCGCCGATCTGTTTCTAACTTGGTTTCTCCGGGTCCTCGTGTTCCAATACCACCACCAAGTCGGGAGAGAGTAAGTCCCATCCCCATTAGTCGAGGAAGCTGATATTCTAACTGGGCCAGCTCCACTTGTAATTTTCCCTCCCGTGAACGAGCACGCTGAGCAAAAATATCTAAAATAAGGGCGGTGCGACATAATACTTTTCGGCCAATCATTTGTTCAATGTTACGCTGCTGTGTTCCCGTTAACTCTTCATCGAAGATCACCAAATCAGCTTCTTTAGCTTGAGCTAGAAGCCGGAGTTCATCAATTTTACCTTGACCTATCACAGTTGCAGAACTACGGGTATCCCTTTTTTGCATAAGTCTTCCTACTACCATGGCACCGGCTGTTTTAGCTAGCTCCTCCAGTTCAGCGAAGGACACATCTGCTTCGTTTGCCCCATTGAGCTCACGGGAATCACGTTTACGCAGTCCTACTAATATAGCACGTTCTTCGTCTGTAGAATCTGTGGGGAATTCCTGACGGAGCCGTTTATCGGCTTCAGAGATATATTCGAACAGGATTTTAAAGTCGTTTGTATCAGCATAGTAAGGTCCCATAATAGTGAGACCATGTATATTATCATCACAGCCAATACCTACGTAAATATCACGCGGTTCACCATTTCTTATACCCACAGCAATCATAGCATCAAGACGCAACATCTTTAGAGAGCTAATATCAACATCTGACAGGAATCCGCTTCCATTAGGATGGGTGTGTATACATCTGGTTCCTGTGAGTCGATTGTTACTTCGCTTTCCTTCCACAGCTGATAAGGTGACAGTCTGTCTATCGCCGACACTTACATCAGTAATACGTCCTTTACGATCAATATATATGGAAACTTCTCGGTTTATGGTTGAGGAAATTCGACAGATTACATCGATAAAATCTTTTGTCCAAAGTAAGTCTTGTGGGATGCGAACTTCATATAGCGCATCTAGTTCTTCTAAGACGCTTTTTTTCAATCCTTCGATTTCGCCGTTAATTCTCATATTGCTCCTTAAGTATCTATTTGTTTAGGATATTATACTATAAACCTCCCTTATTATAATATGGAATATTTCATATTATAATAAAATAAAGTATAATATGTATAAGAGTATAAAAGTTCACGTTATTTGTAAATTCATTTAAAGGAAGAGATGATTAAGATAAAGGTTGAGCACCCTGAGAAGTTTAGAGTTCGTTAAAATATATGAAAAGCTACGTATTGATGTTATTATAATTATAACCAAAAGGATTTTTTTAAATATCTATGTGAAATATTTAGCTAATTGGTAATATATTAAGTTGTAGTTTTTATTTCAAGGAGTGTAATCACTATTGAAGTTTAATAGAGATAATCTTACTTTTCGTTTTATGACGGCCACTATTCTCGTTATTGTTATTGTAATGGGGATTAAATTTGTTTGGGATTATAGGGAACAGCAGAGACAGGCCATGAATGAAATGAAAGAAAAAGCTGAGGTAATAACTAAACAACAGATTGCTACCTGGGAGTTTATGTCTATAAACCAAGATAATATAAACTATGATGCCGAGGGGAACTTCGAGTTTAAGCATATGAATTGTTCGACAGTAGCTATGGGGATAGGAATGTTCTTTGCGGAAATGACGGATTATCATATTAAGCCAACTAACGTCGAATATCGAAATGCGCAGAACGCTCCGGATGATTTTGAACTTAAAGCGCTTCAAAAATTCGAAGCAGACCCGGAACTGGAGGAATACTGGTCGACCGCTATTATCGGAGACAGGGAAGTATTCCGTTATATGGCTCCATTGAAAATCGAAGAATCCTGTCTCTCCTGCCACGGGGAACCAAAAGGGGAACTTGATGTGACAAACTATCCCAAGGAGGGATTCAGAGTAGGTGATTCAGGCGGTGCTCTTAGCCTTATCATGCCCATGGATATTTTTCTGCAGAATAAAAAAACAAATTTCCTAGGAAATGCCTTCTTTTTTCTTCTTTTAATTGCAGTATGTATAGTATCCATCTATTTTCTAGTTACTAGACTGGTAATTAGTTCGTTGGGTGAATTGGAGAAAGCGGTGGGGGAAGTAGGAAGTGGAAATTTGGATGTTGATCTTTCTGGATTAAAAGCTGAAGGGGAAGTTAAGCATTTAGCGCTACACTTTCAACAAATGATTAGTCAGCTTAGAGATCTTTATAATAATTTAGAATTAAAGGTAGAAGATAGGACTAATGAACTGGAAAAAGCCAATAATATCCTCAAAGAGCACCAATATGAATTAGAAGAGGCTAATAGCAAATTAAAAGAAGTAAATACTTATAAGTCTGAATTCCTAGCCATAATGAGTCATGAATTAAGAACTCCGCTTACCTCGGTAATAGCTTTTACTGAGCTCCTTCTGAGTGATAAAAACTATGAAGAAGATTCTGAAAAGCGCCATTTAGAGGAGATAAGGACTAATAGTGAGATTCTCTTAAGAATGATTAACAACATCTTAGACCTTGCGAAAATCGAAGCTGGCAAAAGCGAAATAGTACTGGAAATTATGGATATGGCTGATGTTCTAGCTTCGGTAGAAGGAGTTATTCTTCCGCTGGCCAGGAACAAAGGCATTAATCTCTCCTTTAAAATGGCTTCAGAAGTGCCTCTGTTTAAAGGTGATCCAGAGAAGATACGCAGGGTTGTCGAAAATTTAGCAGGTAATGCTCTAAAGTTTACCGGAAAGGGCGGCAAGGTTAAAATTAGCGTCAATTATGATTCCCATAAAAAAGAAGTGCTGATTACGGTGAGTGACACCGGTATCGGAATTAAGAAAGAGGATCTTAAATATATCTTTGAGAAATTTACGCAATCAGATAGTTCTACTTCGAGAAAATATGGGGGAACAGGTTTAGGCTTAACTCTAGCTAAGGAATTGGTGGAACTCCACGAAGGCTGGATAACTGTTGAAAGTGAACCTAATGAGGGTAGTACCTTTACCGTAGGTATTCCTGCTAGAGATATTTAAGGAGGGGGGCGTAATCTATGCCAGATTCATTCAAAGTAATGCTAGTGGATGACGAAGAAAGCATTAGGAAAGTAGTAGAACAGACATTGGTAAAAGATGGATATAAAGTTTTGTATGCTCCAGATGGAGAAAAAGCTCTGAGAATGTTTAAAGAAGAAAGGCCTTCCCTTCTAATCCTTGATGTTATGTTACCTGAGATGGATGGCTTCGAACTTTGTAGAATAATTCGAAAAGAGAGTGCTGTACCAATTATCATGCTTTCAGCCAAAGGAGATATAGTCGATAAGAGTGTAGGTTTTAATATGGGAGCTGATGACTATGTGTCAAAGCCATTTAGCCCTGTAGAGCTTTCACTGCGGATAAAAGCATTGTTAAGAAGAACAACGAATACTGTTAATTGTAGCCAAACGGAAAATAGCCCGGATATCGTTAGTGTAAAAGGTCTGGAGATAAATTGTAAAAAGTATGAAATAATCGTACGGGGCAAGAAGGTGGATCTTACGCCTAAGGAATTTGAACTGCTTTGCTTTATGGCCCGTAACTCTGGTCAGGTTTTTACTAGGGAGCAGCTTTTTAATATTTTGTGGGGAGAGGATTATGTAGGCGATACAGGAACGATTACAGTTTTCATGAGAAAAATAAGGGAAAAGATTGAAGAAGATCCTGCTAGACCAAAGTATATTGTCACCGTTTGGGGTGTAGGATATAAGTTTTGTTGCTAACAACAAAAATCCGGCTTCTGGATACTACCAGAAGCCGGATTTTATATTAGGGAGGATTAGGATACAAACGATAGATTAAATCGAGTCTAATATTTCATCAATAGCAACAAGATCCGCTTGCAAGAAGTTTCTTAATATGGAGGCCATTCCCAGATACAAAGGATGGCAAGTTGCAGCTTCTAATTCAGAAACAAACTGTGGAACCCATACAAGTAAATGTTGTTCTAAAAAAGCTTTTTGATCTTTTAGAATGTCAACGCTTTCACTAGTCTTATCATCTTGGAAAAAATTTTCAGCCAGATGGCTGAGATTAGCCATGAAGTCTAATTCTAGAGCAAGATGATCATCGGGTTCAGAACGGAAATTGGTAGGGCGATAGCTGTATTTCAGATAACATTTTCGTACTTCCAATGTGCTTTCCTGAAATAACAGCCTTTCTTTAGTAATATAGACAGATTCCCAGGGAGGAGCCGGTAATTTCGTCGGACCGATGAACAAACGTGTATATTCAGAGCGAACTTTATCCAGAGCTGTATCTGTATCGGAATTTAGTTGGTCGGCGAAGCTTTTCAATTGGTCAATACCATCTTCCAAAGACAGCAATGTCAGAGAGGTCATAGTATGCTCGCTGAATAGAATGCCCAGCGACTCTATCGTTGGTTCATTGCCGAAAAAATTTTGCATCAGGCGATAAAGGTAAGTTCTATTTACTAGAATGATGGCAATACTGTCCTGTTTAGAATCGATTTTCATGGTGGCCCCTCCTTGTGTTCTGCGTAGTTAACTTAACCCAACGTTTATAGCGACAAGAGCTGCATAGAAGACATATCTACCGATAATCTGTCCGACAACCAGGAATGCAAACGCTGCGTATATTAGCCCTGTTGCAGAACTTGATTTTTCTCCATCGGTTTTCTGATTTGATGGCCAAATCAAGAGTGCTGCACCCCCAAGAACAAGTAACCATTTGAGACCTATAGCAACACCTAACCCACTAAGTATTGCAGCACTAGCCTGAGCAGCCATGCCTTCTAAGCCCAAACCTATAGCATGAGGGACTGCTACTGCAGCCTGAATGATTACGGCAGCAATGACTATAAATCCATAGATTTTCTTATCAACATCCTCTAGCTCTTTAATGCTGGCAGCAATGAAGACCAGAGCACCTACAGCTATTGTAGTTGCGAAAAAGTCTACGAAAGTATTCATACCCTGCCAAACAGGAACAACAGTACTAGTATAAACTTTACCCATGGCGAAGACAGCTATAAGACCGACAATGCTTCCGGTCCACCTTAAGGCGGTATCAAGACCAGCATTATCGGGTTTGAAATACAATACCAGAGCGTATAACACCGCAATTCCCATAAAAGCTCCTGATAATAGGGCTTCATTGCTCAACCAGGAACTACCCAAGTTAGAGAGGGAATTCATAAAAGACATCGGTTGTCCAAGGTGCAATAAGGATGCAATAACCCCTATTACACTAAGAGCTGCAGCTGCTAAAGCTGCTTTTTTAAATACTTTGTCTTTATAAAGCTGCTTGCCGATGGTGATAAAAACCATAGCTCCGATAGCAGCTTGCAAGCATAAAGTAAATATTAATAAACTAGTTTCACCCATTATTCTAACCCTCCTTTTTTTGGAAATGTTTTTGTTTTGCTGCCGCTTTGGGTTTGATAAGAAGGGCAGGGCTGGTTACGGAAGCAAGAGGTAAGATGGGTAACTCATTTACACTATCATCACCATATTTAGCTTTGAGATCATCAAGTTCACCACATTCAAGAGCACGCATCGGGCAGGAATCAACGCAAGCTGGATTTTCCCCATTCTCAATCAGATCCTTGCACAGATCACATTTGCCGACTTTGCCGATCTCTTCTCTGAACTGGGGAGCCCCATAAGGACAGTTCCAAGTGCAGAAGCGGCAACCAATGCATTTTCCTTTATCATGGTCGACGATACCGTTATCTAATTTATGCAAAGCTTTTGTAGGGCATCCCTTTACACATTTCGGATCCTCGCAGTGGTTACATCCTAATGAAAGGGAATAGCCCCATACATCGGGATGCGTTCCACCTTCATACTCAGTGACTTCGCGGAACAGTTCCCCTACTTTCAAATCATTTTTATCTTTACAGGCAATTTGGCATGCTTTACATCCTGTACAAACCACCATATCATAATAGAAACCTTTTTGTCCCATCAGGTATCACCTCCTAAAATATGATTCTTTGTTTCCACTCTGCATCGGACTTTAATGGTTCACCGTTGTATTTCTCAACACGAACAATAGTTGTATTCCAAGGTTCTTCGCCCTGTCCGCTTAAACGGGCTCCGCAAAGAACATTTGTTGCACCGGCTTTATCAATACCCGTTTCATCATCAAGCTCTGCCCAGGCGCCTTCGCCGAGAGTTACCACACCTGGCATTAATGTCTCGGAGAGGGTAAGAGGACGGATACATTTTCCATAGGCACTCTCAATTAAAACTGTATCTCCATCTTTAAGGCTAAGGGCTTCCCCGTCTCTTGTGTTCATCACGAAGTCCTGAGGATAGGCTTCTCTGAGCTGAGGAATATTATCGTATGTGGAATGGGAACGTCTTCCATAGTGGATAGTCACAAGCTGGAAGGGATAATTCCCTTTCTCTTTGCTTTGCCAATCTTTAAGAGTCGCTTCATATCCATCCAGTGGCGGTTCATATTTGGCGATCGGCGGGATTGTCGTCAAGCCGTATGCTGCGATTTTATCCGACAGGGATTGACAGTGGATTTCCAGTTTCCCGCTCTTAGTACCTAGGGGATTAGCTTCCGGATCTTTGACAAAATCTTCTCCTTGAACTACTGTGAGATTATCGTCAGGTGATCTTGGCACTTGGTAAACACCTTGTTCCAACAGATCCTTCAGAGTAATTTTTCCTTCTTGCGGATTGCCCTCAACGCCCCATTCTTGAATATCCTGTTCTGTGATGGTTACCAAAGATTCATAATTTTCTCCATCTTTTGTAATCACGCTGGCGCCTGCAAGACTGTTAAAAAATTGTTGTTTGTCACTAAGAGGATAGATTTCATCAGGATTCAGCCCCAGGCGTTTTGCGAGTTCACAATCCATCCACTCTTCTGTTTTTGTCTCAAATAGAGGCTCCACAACCTTTTGGGCGATAAAAATTGCTTCCGGATTTCCTGAATAAATCTTCCCTTCTTTTTCCCATTGTGTGGTTGCGGGTAATACAATATCCGCGTATTTGGAGATGGTCGAAAGAACGATATCGTTGGTTACGACGAAATCAACTTTGCGGAAAGCTTCAACTCCTTTATTAAAATCTGAGGATTGGTTAAGGAAATTATAACCGTATCCATCGCGGACCAGCCAAATCAAACGGATATCGCAAGGAACTTTCCCTCGTCCGTTTGTTCCGGTGTATTCACCGTTCAAGATAGCATCATATGTTTCACAATATGCCATACCATTGGCATCCGGATTGGTTGGGTTAGCCCACCTGTAACCATCATAAGGTCCGTAGGCTGCATCCGGGAATAGTGGGTTGACCGCACGGGGAAGACCACTGCCTCCGCCACGGACAAGTCTTTTACCACCATAACTCTGACTTGCCGCATAGCCCATCGTCCAAACTCCGGCACCTGTTTTTCCTACGTTTCCAGTCATCCATCCCACAGTGAGAAATGCTTGACAGAACTGCTGTCCTCTGTAGGTACGGGCAGGTGCAAAGGAGGAAGTGAAGATCATGGGTTTGGTTGTAGCAATTTCTGTTGCAAATTCCCTAATAAGTTGGGGATCCGTTCCGCAAATCTCCGAAGCCCATTCCGGAGTTTTTGGAGTACCGTCATAAGTACCTAAAACATAATCTTTGAAATTTTCTTTAGGGTCTGTTCCTTCAGGCATATGATCCTGATCAAATCCTAATGTACATCGATTAATAAAATCCTGATCTTGGAGATTATTTTCAATCATGTGATAAGCTATTCCCAAAAGTAGCGCGGTATCCGTTCCTGGCCGACAAGGAATATACTTGTCGGCTAATGTTTTTACCGTTGGCGTTACAGAAGGATCCACAACGATAAATTTTGCTCCGGCTTTTTTCGCTTGTAAGAGGTTGTACGTTGGATTCCCTAAGCTAGACCGGGCAGGATTGGCTCCCCACAACACGATAAGTTTGGCGTTTCTCCAGTTCAGTCTATCGTTGGAACTCCAGGAGAAACCGCTGGTCATACATTCTTGAGGCATTCCCCAGGCCCCCGACGAAGATGATCCCCATCTAACAAGGCCTCCGCCGTAGAAGTTCAATAATCTGCTTGTTCCAAGGATGGATTTATTGCCGTACTCGTTTTTAATTCGCTTTAATTCTCCGGCCACATGATCCAATGCCTCTTCCCAGGAAATACGCACCCACTCGTCTCTTCCGCGCAATTCCTTATTACCGCCACCAGGTTCCCAATGTTTTCGCTTCATGGGATATTTTATTCTATCTGCTCCAAATACGTGATGTCTTTGGGAACGTCCGCGATGGCAGCCTCTTTGCTGAGGATAGTCAGGACTGTCAGGGTGGGTATCATCAGTTTTTTGACGGACAACTACGCCATCTACAACCAAAGCTTTGTTCGAGCAGCGTCCGCCACAGTTATGCCAGCAAGCAGCAGGAATCCATTTTTCTTCTTGATCAGTAATTTGGTCGGTGCCCGCCGGCACTAGCGAGTTGCCACATCCGGCTAAGGATAAGCTGGCTGCAGCAGCCGTGCTGGCTTTAATAAAATTTCTGCGGCTAAGGCTCAAACTATTAATTCTGTCAATGAAATCAGCCATTTTTGTATTTCCCTCCTTCAATCTTATTAGTGAAAAAAATTACGATCTAAAAGATCCAAAAGTTACCTCCCTTCAAAAATCTATAAGATTATATTGTAAGGTTTATAGTGTAGTTTATCACAAAGTTATTAACCATCTAATTAAAATAGGAAGCAAAAGGTTAACAAGATATTAACAAGATATTAACAGGATGTTATTGTTTTCTTATGATAACACTATCTCGAGGAAGAAAGGGGTACTTAATGACGATTCTGGCATAACCAATATTTTACATATTTCGAATAAGAACGATTTCATAAGATATTATTAATAATTTGCTAACAACATATTCTGTATTTCCAATAGGACTAGTTGTATAATATAAACTGAAACATATGTAATAGATCCTTATCCTTTATTGTGTGGACAAAGATCTAGACTACGACATTCAATAATTATAGGAGGAGAAAACAATATGGTGGAACCGATGTTAGGAATGCTCACCCCTACTGTAGCCGTTATAATTCTGGTCTTAGCCTTAATTATATTTGGCCCTGGAAAACTTCCCGACCTAGGAAGATCGCTAGGACGAGGTATTAAAGAATTTAAATCAGCGACAACAGAAGAAGAAGCTGTCGAGAAAGCTGCCCAAAAAGAGAAGGCTGTAAAAAAAGTAGAATCCTCAGAGACTAAAGTGTCTTCAGAGACGAAAGAAACTTCTGATACAAAAGAAAGCTAAATATTTCTTGTAGAAAGTGTTTAGGACTAGTAGATGAAAACACCTAAGTATAGTAAGCTTAGGCCTAATAATGTAGTGGCAATATTAATTTTTCTAAGAATACTCCTATCTTCTATTAAGGCTTTATGGACAAATTTTCTGAAGTTATCATAATTGAATAATATCTGCGAAGTTTTAATTAGAGTTAGGGTTATAATCAGGGTCAAAATCAGCGAATATGGAATATCGGTTGTTAACTGCTTATACCAAGTAAAACATACTATGGTTAAGCCTATTAAAGCCACACCCCAAACCCAGTTCGGCCTTTTTTCAGTATAAGCAGTTTCAAGTTCAAACTTGTTCCATTTCTCTGGAAAAATATGCATTAGTGGTCTGACTCCAATGGTCACAAGTCCCATAATAATGCTGAAGATTTTAAAATAAGTCATTTTTACTCTCCTTAATTAGATTTTTTATATTTGAATATACTTAGTCGACGAATTATTGAATGGCTATATGGCAAAATTACCATATAGCCATTATAAATTATATTTTTATTTTAAGTAAGACATCAAGGTGGAAAAAATTATGCAACAAAGATATCAAATAATTATTAATATCATCAAAGAAAAGAAACTTTGCACTGCTCATGACTTAGATCATGTGCTAAGGGTCTATAACCTATGTAAGCGGCTTGCTGAACATGAAGCAGAGGTGGATATGAATGTCTTGATCCCAGCAGCTTTATTGCATGACATCGCACGGATTGTGGAGGATGATGATAGTTCTGGAGCGGTTGATCACGCTGTATTAGGTGCGGAGAAGGCCGAAGGTATTCTGGAACGTCTAGGTTATGAGAAAGAAGTTATAAAGGGAGTAAAGCACTGCATCATTGCCCATAGGTTCCGCAGTGGATATAATCCAGAAACCATCGAAGCCAAGATACTTTTCGATGCAGATAAACTTGACGTGATAGGGGCTATTGGTATAGCACGCTCATTCATGGTGGCCGGACAGCATGAGGAAAAACTGTTTAGAGAGATACCGCTTGAAGAATACATAAAGGAAAACGTCGGGAAAAATGGTAGAATCAAGGATAATTCTAAACATGCTATTAATTTAGAGTTTGAACTAAAATTAAAAAAGATCCCTCATAGGCTTTACACTCAGAAAGCGAAAGAGATAGCCTTTAGAAGAATCTCTTATATGGAAGAATTTTTTAGTACCCTGAGAGACGAGGTCAATGGAGAGACGTAATTTAGAAGTAATTCTTGGATAGAAATATGAATAATACTGATTATAAAGGAACCTTTGCATGAGGAGGGGCATTGACTATGATCAAATATATAATATTTGATTTCGATGGGACTTTAGTTGACTCCAAAGAGGTTGTTTTGTCAGTATATAATGAACTTGCTCAGAAACATAAATTCAAGAAGATGAAGGAGGAAGATATAGAAAACTTCAGGAGACTATCCGCTAGAGAAAGGTTTAAAGAACTTAAGCTTCCTATGTATAAAATCCCGTTTTGGGCCAGGGAGTTTTACAATTTATATAGTCATAAAATAAAAGATCTGCTTCTGTTTGAAGAAGTGAGAGAGGTATTAGATGAACTAAATAATAGAGGGTATAATTTGGCGATTATCTCCTCGAATTCTGAGGCTAATATCAAAGAGTTTTTGCATAAAAATAAGATAGAATATATTAAACAGATCCTATGTTCTGAGAAGATATTGGGTAAGGATAAGGTTATCAAAGAATTTCTAAGAACAAATAAACTTAAAAATCATGATATAATATATATCGGAGATGAGGAGAGAGATATTGTAGCGTGTAAGAAAAATGGGGTTAAAATAATCTGGGTAGAATGGGGTCTTGATGTTATCGATACTGTAAAAAAAGAATGTCCTGATTATGTAGCCAAGAAACCTGAGGATATCTTAGAAATAATTAAATAATCTAACAAGGAAACGGCAATTTGCCGTTTTCTTGTTAGATTATTTTTCTTGAAAGAATTATGATAGACCTTGTGATTAAGCATATCTCAATATTAAATTGCTTTGCTATTTTTAGCCATTATCGATTGTAAGAGTGAGCTGTGAGAAGATGTATTGGATTTATTGGTAGATAAAGAAGGTTCATAATGATGGGTACTCGTTCCCACAAAGTGTGCACCTTTGACAATTTTAAGAAAGCTGGCAATAATATCGCCATAAAGTCTACCAGTTGGACCTACCTCTAACAGATTCTTAACCTTAATATTTCCATGTAGTTCTCCATTGATTAGCAATGAGTCAGCATCGATATTACCCGTGATAACTGCAGACTCACTTATATCGAGCTTGCCTGAGACAATAACTTCCCCTTCAATCTTGCCTGCGATTCTAACATCACCTTTGGATTCGATGGTACCTTTTACCAAACAGTTCGCAGGAATATACATGTTATTGGGGCTGAGAATATTTTGGTTTTTACCTGCTTCTTTTTGATCTGGTTCTGGTTGAAGGCCTATTACTACTCCTGTCTCTTTAGAGCGACTATCTTTAAATCCGAACAAACAATCACTTCCTCAATGTTAAAATAAGGTAAAATTATATCATTATTAACATAATAATACATGAAGAAAGGCTTTTATATATCACTTTAGTCCTGTTACAATAGGACATATGACCTGTTTTTTGCTATTTATGGTATATTGATCGATTAAAAAGATGATATGGAGTGGATTAACTTGAAAATTATGATTTTAGACAAACCCTATGTTTCTACATTTCTTAAAAAAACTCTTGAAGAAATAGAAGTAAGTGTTCTTAAAAATGAAAGTATTAGTGAATTTGCACTTTCTGACAGAATTTCAGTCTCAGAAGAAACAACACTTATCAAGAAGCTGAATGAAGACGATAATAATCTTATTTATTGTAATTCTGAAAACAGCATTGATTGGATTATGGAGAACTTAAACTTTCTAGATTTACCTGAGAAAATCAAAATCTTTAAAGATAAAGTTAGATTTAGAGAATTACTAAAAGAAATTTATCCTGATTTTTTCTATCAAGAGATAAAGTTTGAAGATTTGGATAGGGTCAATATTGCTGAAATCAGGAAGCCTTTTATCTTGAAGCCTTCTGTTGGCTTTTTCAGTATGGGTGTATTTAAGCTAAATAACACTGATGAATGGAGTAAAGCTTTAGACCAATTAAAGCAAGATGTTAAACAATTCAAACGAGATTTCCCAATAGAGGTAGTTAATCCAGATAAATTTATTATTGAGGAGTATATAGAAGGAGAAGAATTTGCTATTGATGCCTACTATAATAATGAGGGTAAACCTGTAATTTTAAACATTTTGAAGCACCTATTTAGTTCAGACGAAGATGTTAGTGATCGTGTTTATATTACATCAAAAGAAATAATGGAAAGATATTATCAAGTTTTTTTGGGTTTTTTAGACAAGATGGGAAGTCTAATATCTTTAAAAAATTTTCCTATTCATATTGAGCTTAAAGTTGATGCCCAACAAAGAGTAATTCCTATCGAAGTAAATCCTATGAGATTCGCTGGCTGGTGCACCACTGACATAGCCTACTACGCCTATGGTATTAATGTTTATGAATACTACTTCGCCCAAAAAAAGCCTAACTGGGATGATATTTTAAAAAATATGAACGAGGAGATTTACAGTATAGTGATTGCTGATATTCCCAAAGATGTAGATGTTAGCAAGATTGAAATAGACTATCAATTACTATCGTCTCATTTCAAAAATCCTCTGGAAGTAAGAAGAATAGACTATCACAAGCATCCCGTCTTTGCCTTTATCTTTGCTGAGACAGATCCCAACAACTGGGGTGAGATAGATAGCATACTTAGATCTAACTTAAAAGAGTTCATCCGATAGCTTACGCCAATTCCTAAACTATAAACAAATTTAGAGGCCTTAAAAATTAAGGCCTCTAAATAAATATTACGCTATCATTTGAAGATGCTAGAATATTTAAATGAAAGTTGCATCTTTGGTGTATTCCTCAGGAATCTCTATGTCTAAAGCTTTTTGAGTTTCACTATTTATAACTACCATTAGATCTTGCTGGAACTCAATAGGCATGACAGAGGGATCGGCCCCTTTAAGAACACGTACCGCCATTTCTCCTGCTTGGTAACCATGAATCTTATAATCGATACCGATACTTATAAGACAACCTCCTGCCACTTGGCTATCTTCAGCCACGATGGTAGGGATATTATTCTCGATAGCGACCTGGGACAAGGAGTTGATAGATTGAGCTACTGTGTTGTCGGTGATGACATAGAAGGCATCAATATCCTTTCCTGCTAGCATCTGAGCGGCTTGAAGAACTTCACTGCTATTAACTATAGGTGCGGTAATAATTTCATAGCCGAGCTTTGTACCGAACTCTTTAGCTTTATCCACTTGAACCTGGGAGTTCACCTCACTAGTATTAAATACTATACCTATTTTTTTAGCATCTGGAACAACTTTTTGCATCATTTCAAACTGAGCTTCAAAGGGATTAAGGTCACTTACTCCAGTCACATTGGTATTCGGTTTATCTAAGCTTTCCACTAGCTTAGCGGCAACAGGATCAGTGACCGCTCCAAAAACAATGGGAATGTCTGTAGTATTAGCTGCAACTACTTGGGTAGCTGGAGTGGTTATGGAAATAATTAGATCGACTTGATCACCTACAAATTTGGTGGCTATAGAATTCATAGTTGACTGATCAGCTTGAGCATTCTGATAATCTATTTCGATATTTACGCCCTGTTCAAAACCATTGTCCTTTATGGCTTGTAGCATGCCTTCTCTCACATAATCCAGAGAAGGATGTTCAACGAGTTGGATAAGACCTACCTTATAGATTTTCTCATTGGATGATGGGGTAGAAGAGCAACCTGTAAGAATCAGGCTGACAGATAATAGGATAACTAGCGTTGTGAGTAATAACTTTTTCACTTTTTATAATCTCCTCTCATATTTAGCTGAATACCAGCTTCGACATATTATTTTTAATGCTATCTATGACCAAGGCCACCAATCCGGGTTATCCATAGATATCCCCTCCTATTAAACAATATAAAAAACCCCCGTCCATGAAAGGACGGAGGTATTATCCGCGTTGCCACCTTTGTTGCTTTTAGAATAACTGATGTATTTAAGATATATACCTGAGTAAGATATTTATCTGAGATATTCTAGAAGCATCTCTTCCAGATACGGAGAAATGTTATTTCTCGATATCCTGTTTCTATAACGGGAAACTCCCCGGCATCGCATACTATCGGAAATAACATCCGAGTTCAGCTAGCAGCTCTGAGATCCATTCGTTCCAAGGATTTGTATCAGACTCTCACCATCTCTGACTCGCTAGGACAACTCGCAAGGAGTTACTAATTCTCTTCTTAGCTGTAAATTTTTAATTTATGGACGTATTTTACTATCAAAAAAAGGAAAGGTCAATAGGTAACGAAAATAAATTAAAAAAATTATTCTATTTCCTATGCAGTGATTCCTCTTAGGTGATCTTTAGGTATTCTTGCGCTCTTTCCATATATCTGTCTGTTATGTCTTTAAGGGACGCAATCTCTTCTGAAGAAAGTGCTCTTACTACCTTGGCAGGAGAGCCAAGGATTAGGGAATTAGGAGGGAAGTTTTTTCTTTCAGGGATAAGAGCCCCGGCACCAACTATTGAACGTTCTCCAATTTCAGAATCATTAAGTATGATGGCGCCCATCCCAATAAGACTTCCTTGACGAATTACACAGCCATGGAGAACACAGGAGTGGCCTACAGAAACATTGTCTTCGATAATTGTTGGTTGTCCTGGGTTGGCATGAATGACGCTTAAATCTTGGATATTGGTTCTCTTACCAATAGTGATGGACTCAATATCTCCCCGTAAGACGCAATTAAACCAGATGCTAGAATACTCACCTATGGTAATGTCACCAATTATCTGGGCTCCTTCTGCTATATAGACACGATCTCCGATTTGAGGTTTTTTGTCTTGATAAGGTAAGATCATTTATATCACGCTTCTTTCATAGCAATAATTTGATAATTTATTCTTTGGGCATTATTATAAAATTAGAATATATATTTGTCTAGGAGGAGGTAGCATTATGGAATATAGGATCTTAGGCAAAACCGGGGAAATGGTATCGGCTTTAGGTTTTGGCTGTATGCGACTGCCTGTTATCAATGGTAACATGAAACGAATAGATGAACCAGAGGCTATCCGGATGATCCGTTATGCAGTAGACCAAGGGGTCAACTATATTGATACGGCATATGTCTACCATGAAGGTACCGCTGAAGCCCTGGTAGCTAAGGCTTTAAAAGATGGGTATAGAGAAAAAATCCTTCTGGCTACTAAACTTCCTATCTGGGATGTTAAGAATAGAGCAGATATGGCAAGACTCTTAGATGAACAACTTAATAACTTAGAAACTGGTTGCATAGATTTGTATTTAGTACATGCATTGAACAGGCAGTACTGGTATAAGATGATAGATTTTGGCTTATTTGATTTTCTGCGGGAAGCCAAAGCTATGGGAAAAGTAAAACATCTGGGCTTTTCCTTCCACGATGATTATAGCCTTTTTGTAGAAATTGTAGATAGTTTTGATTGGTCATTCTGTCAGATACAATACAATTACCTGGATGAGGATTTTCAAGCAGGGAGGAAAGGGTTAGAATATGCTTGGGGAAAAGGGCTAGGGGTAGTTATTATGGAGCCGTTAAGAGGCGGTACCCTTGTCAAGGGTCTTACCCCTGAAGCTTATGATATTATGAAAAAGGCTTCAAACCAAAGGACCCCCGCTGAGTGGGCTTTAAAATGGATATGGGATCATCCAGAAGTAGGTGTTGTTTTGAGTGGAATGACGGAAATGAGCCACGTAGAGGCTAATGTCAACTATGCTTCTGAAAGTGGGAAACCCTTATCCTCAGAAGAACAAAAGGTTATTCAAGCCATCCAAAAGACCTACAAAGATAAGATTAGAGTTTACTGTACTGATTGTAAGTATTGTATGCCCTGTCCCTCTGGGGTAGATATTCCTCAAAGTTTTAAATATTATAATATGGCATATATGCTTGATGATGTAAAAGGAGCACATTTTTGGTATAAGGGTATCTCTAAGGCTTCAAAATGTTCGGATTGTGGTAAGTGTGAAGAACACTGTCCACAAAATATTCTGATCCGTGAACGCTTAAAAGATGTCAGAGAACTATTCGGAGACTAATCTCTCTTTTCTTTGGTTAGAAATTTTCTATTTCACTAAAGATAAAAATAGTTTAAGATTAGATATTAGTAGTTAGATCTGTAAAGTATTGCAGAGCCTAGCTTTAAAGGAGTAATTCTAAATATATGAAAGTTCGTTTTTGGCTTGCCTTATGGTCAGGTAAAATAGTTAGTTTAATATTGAAAGTCCTAGGTAAAAAAGGCACAACTTTCCCGGGATTCATAACTCGTAAGATTTGCCCTGAAATAATCAGGTTTCTTGCCTTGTCCTTTAAAGAAGGTACAGTAATCATTACTGGAACCAACGGTAAGACAACAACTAATAATCTGTTGGCGTCTATCTTGAAGACTGCAGGATTGAAGGTAGCTTTTAATAGGGAAGGGGCAAATATGCTGACTGGCATCACAGGAACCCTTTTACAAAACACCAGCTTTTCAGGGAAGGGTAAAGCGGATATCCTTCTGCTGGAAGTCGATGAAGCTACTGTACCCGGTTTATGTGAACAATTGACACCTCGTCTAGCAGTGATTACAAATTTCTTTCGTGATCAACTGGATAGATATGGTGAACTTGATACTACGATTAAACTGGTCAAAGATGCCCTGCCTTCTGATACTAAACTAATCCTGAATGCCGATGATCCACTTGTAGCTCAGATAGGTATAGGGAAGACAGATGTGTACTATTATGGAGTAAGATCACTACCTTCCAGCAAGGCAGATAGTGATGAAACTAGGGAAGGAAGGTACTGTGCCACCTGCGGGCAGGAGCTAACCTATACCCTCTTTCATTACGGACAATTAGGCATCTATAAATGCTTGTTTTGTGATTTTAAACGACCCGAACCGCATATTGAAGCTGTAGATGTCCATCAAGAGGAACAAGGGATATCCTTCTACGTGGATGAGGAATATAATATCCCTTTGTTAGGCTTTTATAATTTGTATAATGCCTTGGGTGCTTTTAGCGCAGCGGATTGCTTAAATATAGCTCGGGAAGATATACGCCTTGGGTTGATGAAATTCGTATCGGATGCTGGGCGGATGGAACAGTTTGCGCTTCAAGGATATGACCTGACTCTTACCTTAGTTAAGAACCCAACTGGTTTTAATCAAGTTATTCAAACCTTAGTTGAAATAGATAAACCCTTACATTTGCTTATAGCTATAAATGATTTGGCAGCTGATGGTAGAGATATATCATGGTTGTGGGATGTGGACTTTGAGATATTGGCAACCAACAAGGCTGATATCCATCAACTATTGTGCTCAGGTTTAAGAGCTGAGGATATTGCGTTGAGGTTAAAGTATGCGGGATTTGCAGAAGATAAGATAGTAATAGAAAAATCATTGGCTCAAGCTGTAGTGAAGCTAGGAGAATATCAGAATATCGAGAAAGATGCAGTTTTCATTCTTCCGACATACACAGCACTTTTCCCTTTACGAGATATCTTGGTGACTAAGAAGGGATCGGACGTTAAACTAGTTGAGGAGGAAAGTGCATGAAACTGATAATCTATCATCTCTATCCTGATTTGCTTGATTTATATGGAGATAGAGGTAATGTCTTGGCCTTAGCTGCTAGATGTAGATGGCGGGGAATAGATGTAGATATTCGTAAAGTTTCTTTGGGAGATCCAATTGATTTTGCTGAAGCAAATATCATTGTTCTGGGTGGTGGATCTGATAGAGAACAAAGTATATTAGTAGATGATTTAAGTTCTAGAGGAACAGAGTTAAAGGATGCTATTGAAGATGGCCTGGTACTTTTAACTATTTGCGGGGGATATCAACTATTGGGGCAATATTATCAGACTGGTGAAGGTAAAAAGATTCCAGGTCTCGGAATCCTCGATTTATATACTGTTGCAGGCAATAAGAGACTAATCGGAAATGTGATAATAGATATAGAATCAGGATTGAAAAAAAATATCTCTTGGAACTACTCCTCAAATGTTGACGAAGATTCTTCGCAGAGACTTAATACTCTTGTGGGGTTTGAGAACCATTCAGGCAAGACCTATTTGGGGTCTAAGCTTAAGCCCTTGGGTAAAGTCCTTCGTGGATATGGCAACAATGGGGAAGACAATAGAGAAGGGGTAAGATATAAGAACGTTTTCGGTACTTATCTTCATGGGCCATTGTTACCAAAAAATCCGCACATGGCTGATTTGCTTATTGAATTAGCGTTGGAGAGAAGTGGGAATGTTTCAAAGTTGTTGCCTTTGGGTGATAATATAGAAGTAGTTGCACATAAAGCCATAATTGAGAGGTTTGGAAGCAATAGATAACTACTGGAAGAAATTACATGGTGCGAAATAGTGATTATATACCAAAATTGCTCGTACTAAACAGCATGTTCGTTGACACTTTCGAGGTTAAATAGCTATAATAGAGTAAGAATTCTTTTTTCATATTGTCAAGGGGGTGCCTAGCTTGGCAGAAACTAGACGTATTATTGTTTTTTTACCGGAAAGTATTATTGAAGAAGTGGATGGTATTGTCTCCACAGAGAAGAAGGACCGCAGCGAATTTATCAAAGAGGCTGTCTATAGTGTTCTTTTGGAGCGGCGAAAAGCTGGAGTACGGGAACAGATGCGTCAGGGTTATGTAGAGATGGCTCACATAAATCTTGGTATAGCGGTGGACTTATGCCAGGCTGAAGAAGAAGCAACGGTTTGTTATGAAAGGAAATTAGCGTGGAGTGTAGGGTATGAGTATTAAACGCGGGGAAATATTTTATGCAGAGTTAAACCCCGTTATCGGTTCTGAACAAGGAGGAACGAGGCCCGTTTTGGTTATCCAAAATGATATAGGAAATCAGTATAGTCCTACTACAATTGTGGTAGCAATTACATCCCAGATTTCCAAGGCTAAGCTTCCTACTCATGTGGAGGTCAGAGCCGTAAGAAGCGGATTAGAAAGAGACTCTGTTATTCTGACTGAACAGATCAGAACAGTTGATAAAAGTCGTTTGAAGGAAAAAGTAGCGGTTCTTGATGATGAGGTTATGCTCAGGGTTGATGAAGCAATAGAAGTCAGCCTTGGGTTGACCGAGATATAGCCAAATCAAGAAGCTGAATTACATATTATTGTTTCCACTCAGCGTCTTAGGCGAAACCCTTGGCGCTGACTTTATTTTTAGAAGATGGGGGTAAGAGTAGTTGGATTTTAATAGTGTTATCGCTGGAGAAATGAGACTAAAGCCTTGGCAGGTTGGGGAAGTTGTTAAACTAGTAGACCAGGGCAATACAATTCCTTTCATCGCTCGTTATCGTAAGGAAGCGACAGGAGAAATGGATGAGACTTCTTTAAGAAGTCTTGTGGAGAGGTTAGAATACCTTCGTAACTTAGAGAAAAGGAAAGAAGAAGTTTTACGCCTTATAGATGAACAAGGGAAACTAGATGATTTGCTTAAGGCTAAGATTCAGAAAGCAATTAAATTGCAAGAAGTAGAGGATTTATACAGACCTTACAAACAGAAGAAAAAAACCAGGGCTTCTGTCGCTCGTGAAAAGGGATTAGAACCTCTGGCTATGTGGATTTTAAGTCAACCTAAAGATGCTAATCCGGAAGCTGAAGCCGCTAAGTACCTTAACCCGGAACTAGGTGTTAATAGTGAACAGGATGCTCTGAAAGGAGCACTTGATATAATCGCTGAAGATGTCTCAGATAATGCTGATGTTAGAAGCCTAATCAGAACGAAAATTTATGATTTAGCTGAGATAGTTGCTAAGGCTAAAAAGGAAGAACGCTCACCTTATGAGATGTACTATGAATACAAAGAACCGGTAAGGAAGATTCCTCCTCACAGGATATTGGCCTTAAATAGAGGAGAAAAAGAAGAATTTTTAACGGTAGGTATTGCCGTGGAATCAGAAAAAATGGTTCCTCTAATAGAAGTTAAGTATCTGAATAAAGGGCTGGAGAAAAATGCTTGTTCCCAGCTAGTAGCGGACGCAATACAGGATTCATATAAGCGTTTGATTTTTCCTTCCATAGAAAGGGAAATCAGATCGGAGCTAACAACTAGGGCTGGGGAACAAGCTGTTAAAGTATTCGCCGCAAATCTCCGCCAATTATTGCTTCAACCTCCAGTAAGGGGAAGAGTGATTATGGCGATTGATCCAGCTTATCGGACAGGATGTAAATGGGCTTTAATTGATGACACAGGGAAGTTGTCCCAAGTAGGTGTTATTTATCCACATCCTCCTCAAAACCAAAGAGAACAGGCCAAAAAAGATGTTCTTAAACAAGTCAGCGAAAACGGAGTCCAAATAATTGCTGTAGGCAATGGGACCGCTTCTAGAGAAACTGAGGAATTAATAGCCGAGATTATTAGAGAGAACAATCTTCAACTGGAATATATAATTGTGAGCGAGGCAGGGGCCTCGGTATACTCAGCTTCACCCTTAGCCAAAGAAGAATTCCCGGATTTCGACCTTTCTCTTCGCAGTGCCGTATCAATTGCCCGTAGGCTGCAAGATCCTTTGGCTGAGCTAGTGAAGATAGACCCCAAGTCAATAGGAGTAGGGCAATACCAGCATGATGTTGCACCTAAGATACTGGAGAGTTCCCTAGGGGCAGTGGTAGAATCTTGTGTAAATACAGTGGGGGTGGACCTGAACACGGCTTCTTCCTCGGTGCTTAGATTTGTTTCAGGACTAAATACCTCTGTCGCTAAAAATATTATTACCTATAGAGAAAAGAATGGAAAGTTCCGAACAAGAGAAGACCTTAAAAAAGTACCTCGTCTTGGTGGGCAATCTTTTATTCAATGTGCGGGTTTTATTCGCCTCTCAGATGGGGATAATTATCTTGAAAGCACTCCTGTGCATCCCGAATCATATGACCTGGCTGTTAAAATATTGGATAAAGCTGGCTTTGATGTTAAAGATCTAAAAAGCCAAACAACTGAAATAAGGAAAGCACTAGCCTCGTTTAAGCCAGAAGACCTTGCAGAAGAGCTTAAGGCCGGAATTCCTACCGTTAAAGATATAATTGAGGCTTTACAAAGACCAGGAAGAGATCCAAGGGAAGATCTACCGCGGCCTCTCCTGCGCCAAGATATCACTAGGCTAGAGGATTTACAAGAAGGAATGCTTCTAGAAGGTACTGTCAGAAATATTGTTGATTTCGGTATGTTCGTTGATATAGGGTTGAAAAATGATGGGCTTGTGCACATCTCTCAGCTAAGTGATAATTTCGTAAAACATCCTATGGAAGTTGCTTCTGTAGGGGATATAATAAAGGTTAAAGTTTTGAGTATGGATGCTGAGAGAGGAAGAGTTGGGCTCTCCATGAGGGGGATATAAAGCTTTTTAGGAAGGTGGAAGTGTATCGCAGTAAGTGCTCTTCGGCAGTAACAACCTCCTGTTGTTAACTGCCGCGCTCAGCGTCCATGCTTCGCTTGTCGCAATTACTGCGATACACTTCTTAAATTCCTTAAAAGGATGCTTTAAAGAGAGGAAGTAAAAATATGAATGAAATAGAATCAGTAACTATTATAGCTAATGGACGAATTAAGCCAATGACGGAAGAGGAAGAGTTCTCAGGAAGCCTGCTGATTAAAGGCAGTAAAATATCTATGATAGCCAAACATCCTTTAATGAGTTCGGAATTTGATGAGACATGGGCGAGAAGTACTTTCCAACTGGATAAGGATATTAAAATTAAGATTATTGATGCTCAAGGAAAGTTGCTTCTTCCAGGTTTTATTGATGCTCATTGTCATGTTGGTATTGGTGAAGAGATTTATCAATATGAGGGAGACGATCTTAATGAGATGACTGACCCTCTTACACCCGAGGTGAGGGCTATCGATGGAATTAATCCTGAAGATGAAGGATTTAGAGATGCTCGACTTGGAGGTATCACTTGTGTTTTCTCCTGCCCTGGAAGTGCAAACGTGGTAGGGGGGACAGGTGTGGTGCTAAAAACGGCAGGCAGAGTGGTCGAAGACATGATAGTCAGAGACCCGGCTGGCTTGAAAATAGCATTTGGAGAGAATCCTAAAACTGTCTATGGTGAGCAAAAGAAGATGCCAATGACTCGGATGGGCACAGCATCTTTACTTAGACAAGTATTAGTAGATGCCCAAAATTACAAAGAAAAACTAGAATTGGGTAAGAAAGACCCAGATAAAGCTCCTGAACGTGATTTAGGGATGGAAATGATTAACTTGGTATTAGAGAAAAAAATGCCTCTGAGAGCACATGCTCACAGGGCAGACGATATTATGACAGCTATCAGGATAGCACGTGAGTTTGATGTGGAACTTGTTTTGGATCATTGCACAGAAGGCCATAAAATAGCGGATATTATTAAAGGATACGATTATCCTGCAATTGTAGGACCTTCGCTTGTGAACAGAGCCAAAGTGGAACTTAAAGATAAAACATTCAAAACTCCAGGTATTTTGGCCGAGCTAGGAGTAAAAGTTGCAATAATGACCGATCATTCTGTCACTCCTATTGAACACCTACCGCTTTGTGCTGCCTTGGCAGTGCGTAGTGGGATGAACGAAGAAGAAGCTTTGAAAGCAATCACGATATGGCCAGCACAGATTATAGGAGTGGCAGAAAGAGTAGGATCTCTAGAGATAGGCAAGGATGCTGACTTAGTTATTTGGAACGGCAATCCACTTACTTTGGATTCCTCTACTGAACTAGTTATGATTGATGGTAAAATAGTTAAACCGGAGTGATACGGATGGATAGTACATTGATATCAAATAGTCCCGAAGAGACCTTTCATCTGGGAAAAAGATTAGGGCAGAAGCTCAAAGGTGGAGAAGTTATCTGTCTCTATGGTGAATTAGGAGCAGGAAAAACCGTCTTTGCTAAAGGATTAGGCAAAGGATTAGGGGTCAAGGAAGAAATTACAAGCCCTACTTTTACCCTTATCCAAGAATATAGCTCAGGCGTAAACAGTGGCCTAAAGCTCATTCATATGGATCTGTATAGACTGCAGTATCCTGAGGAGGCTGAAACCATAGGTGTTTTTGACTATTTTCAGGAAGACTGTGTCTGTTTAATGGAATGGCCTGAGTTAATAGCTGATAGTATACCTGCAGAACGCCTAGAGATAACTATCGTGGGCAGTGGAGACCTCCCTAGGGAGATCTCCTTAAAATCTAATTAAGTTGTGAGGCTTATGAAATATCTAACCATAGATACTACTACGAAAATTACAGCTCTTTCCTTGGGAGAAGAAGGGAAACTGGTCGGTGAGGGTTTCCTTCATACAGGCAAGACCCATTCGGAAAGACTTATACCTATGCTGGAGCAGCTCATGATAGCTGCTGATTGGCAATTAAAAGACTTGGGCTTTATAGGAGTTGTTAATGGGCCAGGTTCATTCACAGGAATACGTATCGGGATTGCTACGGCCCAAGGCCTAAGTCAAGTTCTTAAGATCCCCGTAATTGGAATCGGTTCCTTGGATACATTGTCATGGGCGGGATGCGGGAGGAAGGAAGATACCGTAGTAATCCTTGATGCTAGGAAGAATGAGTGGTATTCTGCTCGATATAGCTGGAATGATAACAGAGAATGTCTTGAACCTCCTAGAGCAGTAAGTCCTCAATATCTAACTACTGAACTTGATAAACTTGAGAGGGAATTTGTTTTTGTGGGCGATGCAGTTCCCAAGGCAAAAGAATACCTAGAAAAAACCTTAGGTAGGAAAGCTATCATACCCTTGGAATATCAATATCTGCCAAGAGGTGCGTATGCGGCTTGTGAGGCTTGGGAGAAGTGGTTAACAAAAGACATAAATACAGATAATTCCAAGACTGTAGAGCCCTGTTATATAAGGTTATCAGAAGCAGAAGTTAATCTTAAAAAGAAAAATATGGAAAATTAACTAAGACAAGTAGATGTGGCATATGATGCAGAAAAAGCTGTCAAGGAGAAGGAAATGCAGAACAGAGTGCATTCAAAACAGAATATAACGGAAGAGGTTTCCAAGACAATCTCACCTGTAATTCGTGCTATGACCTTAGAAGATATACCAACTATAATTACGATTGAAGATTTATCTTTTCCTACACCTTGGAAGGCAGAATCTTTTGAATCTGAACTTAAAGATAATAATCTTTCTCGTTACTACTGTTTAGAAAACAATAATAACGTTATAGGGTATATGGGCCTTTGGATAGTTATGGGTGAAGCACATATCACCAATATTGCTATCTGGCCTGGTTGCCGTGGTCAAGGGTGGGGAGAGTATTTGATGCGTGCTGTAATGGATAAGATGGTTTCGTCCGGAGTTCGACGACTGACTCTGGAGGTAAGGGTAACTAACGAAACAGCTCAAAAACTCTATAGCAAACTAGGCTTCAGAGCTGCAGGTGTGAGGAAAAAATATTATTCAGATAACCAGGAAGATGCAATAATCATGTGGGCTAACTTGTAGTGCAAAGATCCCAATTGGAGGAAAAAGCTTTGAACCAAAAGAATCAGATTTCAATCTTAGGTGTGGAGACAAGCTGTGATGAAACATCAGCAGCAGTCCTCATCGACGGTCGAGAATTAAAAAGTCATATTATCTCATCCCAAATAGAGATACACCAGAAATATGGTGGCGTAGTTCCTGAGATAGCTTCTAGGGAACATTGCCTGCAAATCGGCAAAGTTATTGACCAAGCCCTAGAGGAAGCAGGTTTAGGATTCAAAGATCTTTCTGCTATTGCTGTAACTTATGGCCCCGGTCTTGTAGGGTCTCTTCTTGTAGGCGTAGCAGGAGCGAAAGCCATGGCTTATGCGGCTGGAATTCCTTTAATAGCAGTTAATCATCTCGAGGGCCATGTTTATGCCAACTTTCTTGAACATAATGATATAGAATTTCCACTGCTTGCTCTTCTAGCTTCAGGTGGGCATACCAATCTTATCCTGTTTAAAAACCATCTAGATTATGAGGTTTTAGGAAGAACTAGAGATGATGCAGCAGGGGAGGCTTTTGACAAAGTAGCCCGTACCTTAGGTCTCGGTTATCCCGGTGGACCCTATATCCAAAAAGCAGCGGTAACCGGAAATCCGCAAGCATATGACTTTCCTAGGGCCATGTTGGAACCTGGTAGTCTTGATTTCAGTTTCAGCGGTTTGAAGTCTTCTGTGCTTAATACGTTAAACACGGCTTGTATGAAAGAAGAAAAATTCAATATGAATGATTTGGCAGCTTCTTTCCAGATGGCTGTAGTAGATATACTTGTTCGAAAATCTTTGAAGGCCTTAGACCAAGTATCTGCTAAAACCTTCGCTCTAGCCGGAGGAGTGGCTGCAAACAGCATTTTAAAGGAATCTTTAAGCCTTGCGCTTGAAGAGCGTAAAATAAGGTTTCTCTATCCTTCCCCTGTTTTTTGTACAGACAATGGAGCCATGGTCGCCATGGCTGGATATTATCATTTTTTGGCTGAGAATAAGGCATCTTGGAAACTAAACGCTGTTCCAGGCTTAACTCTCTGATATCTTAGGTCATTTAGTAAATTGGTATAAGGAAGAAGTAAATCTTGAGAAGTTAGAAAATTTATCGACAAAAAAATAGTAAAAGAAATATTTCCAGTACAGTTAATGTTGTTGATAACTCAGTGGCGAGTTATCCACAGAGCCTGTGGATATTGTGGATAAAGGTTGAAAAAAACGCAAAAATCCATCCCTGTGCTTGGGGATAAAATAATAGTGAATGAATGGTTATTGTGAACAAAAGCAGAGAAATTTTAGTGATTAAAGCGAAATATAAATGAGAAAACAAGAAAATTGTGGAATATTGTAGTAATTAAATTTTGTCTTAGTACTAGATTTTTAAGTAGAGGTATGGAGAATTGGCAACTTTATTAGGATGTATCGCATTTGGCGTATTTTTAGGGTGGAAAAAACTCTTACCAGAGAAGATCATGGCTAATAGTGGAAGAATCATAACTGTAGCTATCATGTTCCTATTAATAACAATGGGACTTAAGATTGGCTTAGATAAGCAGACAATAAATAATCTAGGAAGATATGGTCTGCAAGCATTTCTTTTTGCCTTTATAACGATCCTATTTAGTTTAGGATTAGTGGCTTTACTAGAGAAGATGTTTGCTCAAGAGCTTGTTATAGCATCCGAACAAACAATGGAAGTCAAAACAGAGTCTCAACCACATCCATATAGAATGACTTTTATAATAATCGGAGCTTTTCTCTTAGGTATTGTCCTTGGTCTGGTGCTCATCCCAGGGTGGGTCAATGATATACTTCCATCACTGACGAATGCTGCACTTTATTTTACTCTCTTTGCTATAGGTATGGATTTAGGCATTAATAAGCAGATTTGGAAACAATTCTTACATCTTGGCCGCTTTGTTTTTCTTGTACCAATAGGTGTTGGTCTTGGTAGTGTAATTGCGGGGATGCTTGTTGGAAAGATCTTGGGGTGGAATGCTTGGGAAGGCGGTGCTGTTGGGGCTGGTTTTGGTTGGTACAGCCTTTCTGGAGTTCTTATCTCGGAGATACACTCTGTAGCGCTTGGCACCATCGCTTTTCTTAGTAATGTCATTAGAGAAATCCTTACAATTATTATCACACCATTTTTAGCTAGGAGAGTAGGTAAACTCACTTTGGTTGCTCCGGGAGGGGCTACCACTATGGATACAACATTACCTATAATTGCAGCGGTGGGACCTCCGGGTATTGCTATCGTCGCCTTCATCAATGGCTTTATTCTTTCCTCACTTGTTCCTATTTTAGTTCCTTTATTATTAAGGTTAAGTATATGATTCTTTTAGCAAAGGAGATAATCTGTGAGAATACATGAGAAAGAGGAGTTAAGAAAACTTATACTGGCAAAAAGGGGTACTTTAGCTGAAGAGCAGCGTAGAGAAAAAAGCAGTGCAATTCTAAAGAATATCCTAGATTTGCCAGGCTTTGTAACAGCAAAAACTATTATGGCATACTTAGATTTCCGAGGTGAGGTAGAAACAAGAGAATTAGCAGCGGTGATACTAAGCATGGGGAAACGTTTAGTAGTTCCTTTATGCCATATGAACAACCTCATTCCTTGTCTAATCAACGACTTAGAGCAAGACATCCACGCCGGCACCTGGGGCATACTTGAGCCTCAGAAGGACAGGATACGTCCTCTCCCACCACTGGAGATTGATCTGGTGATAGTCCCCGGAGTAGCGTTTGATTATAAAGGGAACAGGTTAGGTTACGGCAGGGGATACTATGATCGCTTTCTACCTAAGATACGGGAGGGTGTTTTAGCTGTTGGATTATGCTTCGACTGTCAAATTGTAGAAAGCATACCAACTGATGAACATGATCTCAAA
>JAGXFZ010000119.1 GCA_024637055.1 Gracilibacter sp.
CCGGCGGGGGATGTGTAGGGATAAGCTGTCTTCCAGATTAAATACGCGCTACACCATTGTTAATGATGCAAATCAAAGAGAATCACTTACCAGCGCACGGGCTCTGGTAATGCACAAATATACGATTATCTGACGTTTAAAGAAGGAGCTGCTACACCGACAAACTTAGTTGGTCGGTGTAGCAGCTCCTTCTTTAATTTTAGAAAAATCAAAGCAAATATTAAAATTTATTTAAACTTGACGGCAGTTCCATAAACTAGGATTTCTGCGGCACCTTGCATAATCTGACTGGAGTTATATCTTATATTAATCACCGCATCTGCCCCGAGTCCCTCTGCTTCCTCAACCATACGTTTGGTGGCTAAAGCTCTAGACTCATTCATCATTTCGGTATAGGAGGTCAGCTCTCCGCCTACTAAGTTTTTAAGCATATTACCGATATCTCTTCCCACATGCTTGGCTCTGATACTCTGACCTTTCACCATACCTAGAAGCTCCAGCTCTTTATCTGGAATATACTCAGTATTTACTAAGATCATCTTTATCTTCCTCCTTGATCTCTTTTATCCGTTGAAATAATACATAGACCATTGTGAGCATTATAATACCTATGATAATCATAGTACCGATAAGAATAGCATTACTAAAAAGGTCTGTGGTTTGGCTAGATGTAACCACTAATGCCGTAATATAAAAGAAAAGAACTGCAAGTACTAATAAAGTTATAATTATAGGAGCAATTACTTTTTTCATCTTGCTCACCTCGTTTCTAGTATATTGTATTACATTAATTATATTCGCGCAATATTTGTAAATTAAGTACTTACTAAGAATATATTATTACCATTACGTGATAAATTGGATTTAAGTTATTAACGAGGATTAAATGAAGATAGAAAAGGGTTTAGAATAATTTTCTAGAAACTAAAGGTAGAATACTTTAACGCTGGAGGGAATATGGGCAGAAAGATTTTAATTATCGGGGGAGTTGCTGGGGGAGCAACAGCTGTTGCTCGTCTTCGAAGACTTGATGAAAAATCAGACATAATCTTATTCGAAAGAGGAGAACATATATCTTTTGCCAACTGTGGTCTACCATATTATATCGGCGGAACGATTAAGAGTAAGGAAGACCTGTTGGTACAAACTGTTGAAGGAATGGCTAGCCGGTATAGCCTTGATATTAGGAACAGATCTGAGGTTAAGAGGATTAATCGTCAGCAAAAGTTCGTAGAAGTAATAAACTTGGAGACTGGTCAGGAATATAAAGAAAGCTATGATTATCTTATTCTTTCTCCTGGTGCTAAGCCTGTTATACCACCTATTCCTGGTTTGGTAGATGCAGCTAACGTTTTTACCTTAAGAAATATCCCTGATGCCGATGCCATTTTACATCATATTAAGAATAACAACTGCAAATCTGCTGTTATTGTAGGGGGTGGATTTATCGGGCTGGAGATGGTAGAAAATCTTAAAGACAGAGGCTTAGATGTAATTATGGTCGAAGCAGCTGACCAGGTTCAACCTTCGATTGACTATGAAATGGCGTGTATTCTGCATTCTCATCTCCAGGATAAAGGGGTCAGACTTCTTTTAAATGATAGTGTAGCAGAAATACAAGATTCCAAGGTTATACTTAAGAGTGGCCTAGAGATAAAAACACAATTAATCATCATGTCGATAGGGGTACAACCTGAGAACAAGCTTGCTCTAGAAGCAGGATTAGAGTTAGGGGAAAGAGGAATCATCAGGGTCAATGAATATCTCCAAACCAGTGATCAAGATATTTATGCTATAGGTGATGTTATAGAAGTAAAAAATTATGTTAGTGGATTGCCCACCCATATACCTTTAGCCTGGCCAGCTAATAGGCAGGGGAGATTAGTAGCAGATAATATTTACGGAAAATTAACTCAGTATAGAGGTACCTTAGGCTCCTCAGTGGCCAAAGTATTTGACCTCACTGTCGCTTCAACAGGTTTGAATGAAAAGACAGTAAAAAAACTGAAATACGACTACCAAGTTGTTCATGTGCATCCTAACTCTCATGCAGGATATTATCCGGGAGCTTTTCCTATTTCTCTAAAAATAATTTTCGGGAAAGAGGGGAGAATATTTGGCGCTCAGGCAGTTGGAGTAAAAGGTGTGGAGAAAAGAATAGATGTGATTGCGACAGCTATCAAAGGTCAGCTTACTGTGTATGATCTTCAAGAGCTGGAACTGTCCTATGCTCCACCATATTCTTCAGCTAAGGATCCTGTAAATGTACTTGGCTATGTTGCTTCCAATGTTCTCGATGAAGCGGTGAAAACTATCCAGTATCATGAAATAGCTGGCATAGTTAGTTCAGGCAAGACGTTAATTGATGTGCGTCAACCAGCTGAAGTAAGACTAGGCAAGATAGATGGTGCTATCAATATTCCACTGGATGACCTACGCAAGCGCTTGGGAGAATTGCCTAATGGACCAGTATATATATACTGCGAGGTAGGACTCAGAGGATATCTAGCAACAAGAATGCTTACAGAAAAAGGCTATGAAGCGCTAAACCTTGATGGAGGTTATAAGACTTATTCAAGTGTCTATATAACTCGAGGTAAAGTTGATAATAGTTTAGAAGAAATTAATGATACTGGAGAAATTATAAATGCCAAAAAGTAAACTTCCCATTACAGGTGCACTTCTTGTTGGAGGAGAAAGCAGAAGGATGGGAGAAAATAAAGCTTTTCTAAAAATAGGAGAAAAAATGCTTTGCGAAAGAAGCTTGGAAGTGTTAAATAACGTTTGCCAAGAGGTAGTAATCAGCAGCAGACAAGCCGAGTCATATGAAATGTTCGGTTATCCAATTATTCTTGATAGAATTAAAGCCAAAGGTCCATTAGGAGGTCTTTATTCCATTCTTTCAGAAGCAAAGCATAACTATGTCTTCGTTGTTGCCTGTGATATGCCCCTTTTAAGCGAGGAAGGTATCCGATCCCTATATGGACAAGTGGAGAATTTTGATGCTCTCGTCCCGAGAGCGCTTGGTAGGCTTCATCCCTTACATGCGTTCTACCATAAGAGAATATTATCATTAGTAGAGGACAGTGTATTAAAGGAGAAACTAAGGATAACCGAAATTTTAAACGAATGCCGATCTAAGATTATACAAATAGATAAAAATTCAGAACTCAATCCAAATATACATCTCAAAGAAGAGAATTTGATGAATGTTAACACGCCCGGTGATTGGGAAAGTTTAATGCTTAAACTTAATAACAATAAGGATGAAATGTAGAGGAGGATTCCAGTGAAAAAGATTGAAGCAGTGATTCGCCCTGATAAGCTTGATCAGGTGGAAAAAGCCTTAGGACATTTAGGAGTAGGCGGGATAACAATTTCGCAGACTCTTGGCTGGGGCAGACAAAAGGGCAATGTTACGGAAGTGTACAGAGGTACTGAGATTGAAGTAAGGTTATTACCGAAAGTAAAGATAGAGGTAATAGTCAAAGAAGAAGAATGCGATAGAGTTAAACATGTTATCTCAGAGAATGCTCAAACTGGTAAAATTGGAGATGGCGTTATCTGGACAACGACAGTTGAGGATTTTATGCGTATTCGAACAGGAGAACATATATTGGACTAAAAAATATCTAAAGGGAGTCTGTTCACGGGTTTTACTGAAGTTAAAATTAAAAAAAATATTTTTTTTGCATAAACAAGGAAAAATAAGGTTACTATATAAGTGGTTTGAAATTTGGAAAAATGAATCCTTTTTTCAAGTCGAGCATTCTTAAGAAAGATTAAGCAAATTTGAGAGAATAAGCTATAATTGGCAATAATTATGCGTAGGCAGAGTTGCATAACTAACTGACCTTGCATATTATTATACCTAGGTATTAGCACTCATCTAAAGTGAGTGCTAACAAATAAACTGAACATAAGTTTACAAGGAGGGAAACACTTCTATGAACCTTAAACCATTAGCAGACAGAGTGATTGTAAAAGCACTTCCTTTGGAAGAAAAAACAAAGAGCGGGATCATTATGCCGGATACTGCAAAAGAAAAGCCCCAGGAGGGTGAAATCGTAGCAGTAGGTCCAGGTAAGATCGAGAAAGGTGAAAGAATAGCTTTAGACGTGAAAGCTGGCGATCGCGTTATATACTCGAAGTATGCCGGTACTGAAGTGAAATACGATGGTCAAGAATATCTTATCTTAAGAGAATCAGATATTCAGGCCATTATTGGTTAGTAATATCCTAATATAAAAATAAAGGAGGAATTTTTATGGCTAAACAAATTATTTTTAATGAAGAAGCCCGTCATGCCTTAGAACGTGGCGTAAATAAGCTTGCGGAAGCAGTCCGTGTAACCCTTGGACCTAAGGGGCGTAATGTTGTCTTAGATAAAAAGTTCGGTTCTCCGCTTATCACGAATGACGGTGTAACCATCGCTCGTGACATCGAGTTAGAAGACGCTTTCGAGAACATGGGTGCTCAGCTTGTTAAGGAAGTTGCTACCAAAACCAATGATGTAGCTGGTGATGGAACAACCACGGCAACAGTTTTAGCGCAGGCCATCATCCGTGAAGGTCTGAAAAACGTAGCCGCAGGTGCTAACCCCATGGAAATTAAGCGTGGCATTGAAAAAGCTGTAGAAACTGTTGTTGCAGATATTAAGAATAATGCTAAGACGATAGAAACCAAAGAAGCTATTGCTCAAGTAGCATCCATTTCTGCTTCAGATACAACAATCGGCGAATTGATTGCTGAGGCTATGGAAAAAGTAGGTAAAGATGGAGTCATTACAGTAGAAGAAGCTAAAGGAATGACGACTGACCTAGAAGTTGTTGAAGGAATGCAATTTGACCGTGGATATGTTTCTGCCTATATGATTACTGATTCCGATAAGATGGAAGCTGTTCTTAATGATCCACTTATCTTGATCACCGATAAGAAAATCACTGCAATCCAGGATATCCTTCCTGTTTTGGAGAAAGTTGTCCAAGCAGGCAAGCCACTCTTGATAATCGCTGAAGACCTTGAAGGCGAAGCCTTAGCAACTTTGGTTGTCAATAAACTTCGTGGCACCTTTACTGCTGTTGCTGTTAAGGCTCCTGGTTTTGGTGATCGTCGTAAAGCTATGCTAGAAGATATCGCTGTCCTTACAGGCGGGCAGGTTATTACTGAAGACCTAGGTCTTAAATTAGAGAATACAACCATCGATATGCTTGGTAGCTGTCGTCAAGTACGTGTCAGCAAGGAAGAAACTACGGTTGTAGATGGTGCAGGGGATGCTGCTACTATCTCCGGACGTGTTGAATCCATTAAAAAGATGGTTGAAGAAACCACTTCTGATTTCGACCGTGAGAAGCTACAAGAGCGTCTGGCTAAACTATCCGGAGGCGTTGCAGTGATTCAGGTCGGTGCAGCCACCGAAACTGAAATGAAAGAGAAGAAACTGCGCATTGAAGATGCTCTAGCTGCTACCCGTGCTGCAGTTGAAGAGGGTATAGTACCAGGTGGCGGAACTGCCTACATTGATGCTATAGGTGCTCTGGATAAATTAGATGTTTCTGGTGACCAAAAGACTGGCGTTCTTCTCGTTCGTCGTGCTATGGAAGAGCCTGTTCGTCAGATTGCTAACAATGCAGGGCTAGAAGGTTCAGTAGTAGTAGAGAAAGTGCACAACACAGGCAGAGGGATTGGCTTTAATGCCATAACTGAAAAATATGAAGATATGATTCAAGTTGGTATCGTTGATCCTGCCAAAGTTACTCGTTCTGCTTTACAGAATGCAGCTTCTATCTCAGCGATGCTTCTGACTACAGAATGCTTAATAACTGATCTACCTGAAAAAGATGATGCTGGTGCCGGCATGGCTGGTATGGGCGGCATGGGTGGAATGGGCGGCATGGGCGGCATGATGTAAGATAAACAAAGAAGCCTTTGTATATAAAGGTTTTGGAGTGAGTCGTTACTGATTTATTGACATTTTGCTGACAATAAACCTATGGATCAAAATTTTAACCAATAAGAATTTCTCGAAAAGGCCTTTCATTCGTTCATTGAACGATTGAGAGGCCTTTTCTTTCATAGTTCGCTTTGCTCGCGATATTGACTTATAATCAGAAAAATACTAAATTGATGTAAATACATCTAAGGAGTTGATTTAATTGAAACCAGTTGTCATGTTTATTTTGAAATCCTGTCCATATTGTCAAAACGCCCTGAAATGGATGGAAGAACTCAAGAATGAGAATCCAACGTACAATAAGGTCGAAATGACAATCGTTGATGAAAAAATTCAACCCGACTATGCTAGACAGCATAATTATGATTACTATTATGTGCCAACTTATTTTGTAGAGGGGGCTAAAATACATGAAGGGGTTCCTACTAAAGATATTGTACGCGATGTTTTCGAAACAGCCTTGAAGGACTAATTTACCAGTAATACTTTCTCAGTAGCATCATATGAATATGATAAGAACTCCGCCGGGAGGGCATGACATGAAAAGAATAATAATTTTAGTGTCGGTTGTCATCTGTATCTTGCTGGTCATAGGTGGGATATTCTCCTTCCTCCGTCAACCGGATCCGCAGAAGCTAGTAATGCAAGGGTTAGATAACCTAAACAAAGCCGATTCATTTTCCTATAGTCTAACTCAGCAGCAAACAGTTGATGGTCAGGAGCGACTTCTAACCAAAATAACTGGTATTAAGAGCGGTGAGAATATCCATATTCAAGGTCAACTAGCAGGAACCGAAGTAGAGATGATAAAAGTTAGTGAGACCCTGTATAACAAAGATCCATTCAGTAAGGAGTGGATAGAGTTCAGTAACGTCACGGTTGCTCAGGAGGTCTTCCTGGTGGAGCTAGATCCCTTGGCTACATTACAGATCAAAGAGATGGGAGAGGTGATGCTTAGAGGACAGGAAGAAATCGATGGCAAGAAAGCTTGGGCTTGTACACTGAAGCCCAGTGTTCAGAATCAGATGATGGAAAGATTCTGGTCTGACTTTGAGTACACGTTTTATATTTCCAAGTCAAGTAAAAACGTAGCCAAAGCAGAAGTAAAAGCCTTAAATACAGAAACAAAAGAACCAATGACGATTGTCCTGGAATTTAAAGATTTTGGAAGAAAGATATCTATACAGCCTCCAACGGCTGCCCAGTAAAAATTCGTATTATGAAAGGATAAGGGAAGGTAAAGATTACACCTTCCCTTTATTGTAGTGTTTCTGGCATTTAGCAAACAATAGTATGGCATAATATAGAAATTTCCGGTTATACCGGATTTTTTTTATTTAAAAAGGATATTGTGATATAATCTATTGATAGAAATTTTAACAACGGAGTGAAAATAATGGAAAAACAAATCGAAAAGGTATTGATTTCAGAAGAAGAACTGAAAAAAAGAGTCTCAGAATTAGGTGAAGAGATAACAAAGGATTATAGAGGTCGTGACCTTTTGATTATAGGTATTTTTAAAGGGGCTGTTCCTTTTCTTTCTGACTTGATAAGACATATCAAGATTCCTCTGAGATACGATTTTATGGCAGTGTCCAGCTATGGTTCCGGTACCCGCTCTTCAGGGGCGGTAAGAATCTTAAAAGATTTGGATACTAGTGTTGAAGATGTGCATGTCTTAATCGTAGAGGACATCGTAGATACTGGTCTAACCTTGAAATACCTGAAGGAAAACCTTAACAGAAGACATCCTAAAAGCCTTAAAGTCGTGACCCTTCTGGACAAGCCAGAAAGAAGGGAAGTCGACGTCCACCCTGACTACAATGGTTTTGTTATCCCAAATGAGTTTGTAGTGGGTTATGGCTTGGACTTTAATGAGATTTTTAGAAATTTACCTTACATAGGTATCTTAAAACCCGAGGCATATGAGAAATAGGTTGAAAGGACGATAATAAAATGGAACAGGAACTTGTCTTAGTTTTAGATTTTGGTGGACAGTATAATCAGCTTATAGCCCGGAGGGTGAGGGAAGCTAAGGTTTATTCGGAGATGATTTCTTATCATACTCCCATCGATAAGATTAGAGATTTGAAGCCCAAAGGGATAATTTTTTCCGGAGGACCTGCCAGTGTTAATCAAGAAGGCGCGCCGATCATCGATCCTAAGATATATGATTTGGGCATTCCTATCTTGGGTATTTGTTATGGTATGCAACTGATGACTGTTCAGTTAGGTGGTCAAATTGAGAGACCCAAAGACCATGAGTATGGAAGAACCATAATTCATATCGATTCCGACGAGGGAATATGGCAGGGTTTGAAAGGTAAACGAGAATGTTGGATGAGCCATGGTGATTCCGTAAAGGAACTTCCATTAGGATTTTGTCAAGCAGCTTATACCGATAATACTCCTGTGGCTGCGATTTATTGTCCAGATAGAAAGTTTTATGGAGTCCAGTATCATCCAGAAGTTAAGCATACGCCCGAAGGACAAACTATGTTAGAAAACTTTCTTTATAACGTTTGTGGGTGCCAAGGCGACTGGGACATGGAATCTTTTATAGAATCTCAGATAAGAGATATTCGCCTGAAAGTAGGAGACAAGAAGGTTCTGTGTGCTTTAAGCGGTGGAGTAGATTCATCAGTAGCTGCGTTATTGGTTCATAAAGCTGTGGGTGACCAATTAACATGCATATATGTTGATCATGGTTTTATGCGCAAAGATGAGTCTGAACAAGTGAAAGAAACCTTTTCCAAAGGCTTCCAGCTTAATTTAGATTTTGTCGATGCCAGTGAACGCTTTATAGCTAAGATGGAAGGAATATCTGAACCCGAACAGAAACGTAAGATTATAGGGAATGAATTTATCCGTCTCTTTGAGGATGAAGCCCGTAAGTTAGGGGAGATAGATTTTCTTGTTCAAGGAACACTTTATCCTGACATCGTGGAAAGTGGAACGGATACAGCAGAGACAATCAAAACGCACCACAATGTAGGTGGTCTGCCTGAAGATATGCAGTTCGAACTGATTGAGCCTTTAAGAATGCTCTTCAAGGATGAAGTTCGCGAGGTTGGTAAGGAACTGGGATTACCGGAAGAAATTGTCTGGAGACAACCTTTCCCCGGACCGGGATTGGCAATCAGAATAATTGGAGAGATTACAGCGGAGAAGCTCCATCTACTGAAAGAGGCGGATGCTATTGTTCGCGAAGAGATAAAGAATTACGGTTTACACATGGATGTCTGGCAGTACTTTGCCGTTCTTCCTTCCATCCGTAGTGTAGGGGTGATGGGAGATAGCCGTACCTATGGGTATCCTATCATCATAAGAGCTGTAACCAGTGATGATGCCATGACAGCAGACTGGGCGAAGCTACCCTACGAGTTGCTGGAACGGATCTCGAATAAGATTGTTAACCAAGTGAATGGTATCAACCGAGTTGTCTATGATATCACCTCGAAGCCTCCTGGGACGATTGAGTGGGAGTAGGGGGAATTACCACTCCGAAACATTTGACTTACTATTGGTGAATATATACTGTGATAATATAAACAGCCCACATTTCTCAACAATCAGAGAATGTGGGCTGTTTGTATTATCACTTCAACACCGTGTTCTATATTTGGTTCACAATCTTCTGCAGGCTACCATTAAACGCTCCAAAGTACTACAGTCCAGCATTGTACAATACTTTGCAAAATCCTCCAGACCTTTAATTCCTGTCCAATTCTTTTCTGGTATAGGATTTAGCCACAGAACACGTTTGACCCTTTTTGAGAGTTCTTTCAGACTATTTACAGCAAGATTATAATCCAGTGTCTTAGCATCACTTACAATTAAGAATACTGTGGATGAGTTGATAATTACTGAACTGTTACGCAGGATTCCGTCCAGTGATACGCCTATATTTGTCCCTTTGCCCCAAATAGCACTCGATTTGACCTGCATTTCAAAATCTGAAAGGTCATAGTATAACTTTTTGTTCATTCGTATCGCATCATCTGAAAATAGATAACTCTCAGTAGTTGTAAATTCTTTTCCAATACCTGCGATAAACTGAAGCACAAAGCTTGAAAACTGGAGCATCGATGCCGAAACATCACAAAAAAGGAAGAGTTTATTTTTAGAATGCAGGCGGTTTTTGTATTTTAATTTAAACAGTACCGATCCGGTACTCAAATTACTTTGAATCGTCTTTTTAAAATCTAGTCTCTTCCTTTTGCCGGTTTTGCGATATTTTCTGGAAAGTTCTCTTTTTAAATTCTCTATAAGCTCGGAAATCAATCTTACAGCAGCAGGCACATCCTCGCTATTGATTTCGCCTATGTTTCTGTGAAGCAGATCGTTTGCTTTCAAAATTTCATCCGAAACCTCAGCTGCAATTATACCGGCTTCTGAAGTATCCTGCACAAGAACCCCCCTGGTCTGTATCAGTTGTTGTGCATACTTCTGTTTCAGACTTGTCAGTTTACCTTTTATAGTACCTTCAGCAAGCTGCTTGAATTCCGCTCTTACATTTTTCCCTGCAGAAGTTGTATTGAGAAAACTCTCCAAATTTATTTTCTCAGATTGCGGGAGTCCGGCAAATATTTCTTTATACTCATCGGTTAATTCAACTTGTGTATCTTGAAAGTTCAGGCTTTTAGCAGATTCTTCAATTTCCGTTTTCAATTTCTCAATCGTTTCTGCTCTATTGGCGACATATTCATTCCTGACTCCCAGAGGAACAAAGTATAAGTCGAATACCTTGGAAAAAATTTCTCTTCCCGTTTCGTCTTTAACAAGACATGCTTGCAGTGCAGCCTTGACTTGAACTTTATTAAAAATTTCAACAAATTCAATAGATTCAACTGCAGTGATGCAATCTGAAACACTAAAACGCATACCCGTCATTCTTAATATCTTAAAAAACTCAACGAGGTTTTTTGTCAAGTAATTCACTAAACCCCTCATCCTTCCGTATCTCCAGCATATCTTCCCTATTCTTTATGAGAAGTCCGAGCGTCTTTGATATACCATCTTCATCAAGCTTGTTTTTGTCCATAGCCAGCAGGGAAGATACCCAATCCAGAGTTTCCGCAACGGAGGGCTTTTTGTAAATCCTGCTGTTCTGTCTCAGATAGGAAACCGCATTCGCGGCATCCTTGGCAAGCCTCTCCGGAACACCGGGTAATCTGGCGTTGATTATTCTTATTTCCTTCTCCACATCCGGATAGTTAAGAAAAAGATATATACATCTTCTTTTCAGGGCATCTGATAATTGCCTTGTATTATTACTGGTAAGTATAATGACCGGTCTGCACTTTGCTTTAATAGTGCCAAGCTCGGGTATGGATACTTGAAAATCTGAGAGCACTTCCAATAAGAATGCTTCAAACTCTTCATCCGACTTGTCTATCTCATCAATTAGTAGTACGTTACTATTTTCACTGTTAATTGCCTTGAGCAAAGGTCTTTCAAGCAGATATTCCTTTGAATAAAGATTGCTTAAGTTCGCTTCTGAGGCAAGTCCCGCCTGGATGGACAGTAGTTGCTTCTGATAATTCCATTCATACAGAGCTTTGGATTCATCCAGGCCTTCATAACACTGAAGCCTGATTAACTCAACTCCAAGAGCGGATGCCAGCACTTTTGCAACCTCTGTTTTACCCACCCCGGCTGCTCCTTCAACCAATAATGGTTTGCCAAGTCTTAATGCAATATGGATAGTAATCAGGAATTCTTCATCAAAAATATAATTTTCAGCTTCTAAAGACCGCCTTAATGTTATCAAATCCATTGAAAAAAACTCCTTCATCTGGCAGACAATGCCAAGACATTTTTTACCAGTATAGCATGACAAAACCCAGCAGGGAAAATATAAAATTCCTTGCTGGGTTTTGTCATGTATTATTTGATTTCCTGCTCCAAATTGAAAAACAAATCACTGTCAAAAAAATTGCGTACGCTAATTCCTAATCCATCACACAATTTTTTGATTGTACCGATACCAGCGTTATATGTTCTACCGCTCATAATATCATTCACAGTCGATTGCGTAACGCCTGAAACATTACTGAGAGCATTGATGCTCAGATTCCTTTCACGGCACAGCTCTTCTATGCGGCGGATTACCGCCTGAGAAATATTCATCCAATCACCTCAATAGAAACGCTATTCTTATTATTCACAGGATAGCAATTTATATTAGAAATGATTAACGGAATACCGTTGAAAAGAAGTGGGAGGTGATATATACTAACGATAAACTGTTAAAAGATTAAAATTATTAAAAAGCTGGGAGGTTCAGCATGAAAGATATTCTTCTTAATGAAGAGCTGGAAAATGAAAAGGAAAAACTGAACAAACTTGCCAATGAAGCACTGAGAAAAGGTATCCCTCTCACGAAAGATAAGGAATTTATGAAGCAAAATCAAAAAGTTGACGTATTGGTGGCCAGGATACAAAAAAGAAACACATGTAAACTGACAAAAGTGATTATAGATGACTTTACTTAAAGAAGTGGCCGCCATATGGAAAAAGCTCCGCATGTCGTCGTTGTTTTAACCTAGTTAACTTGAAGTCGATCATCTCTTTGGGAAATAACGATTGTAATTTATTAAAAAAATATTGTAATATTTAGTAAAATATTGAAAATAAATAATAATTAAGAGTATAATTATTTTAGCTTTACTTAATTGAAAGGCGAGATGCCACTTTGTAAATTAAAATGCAGTCTTTGTAACCGACAACTGAATATTTGTAAACGAAACGCAGTTTTTGTATCCGAGAAGCCAGCTTTGTAA
>JAGXFZ010000120.1 GCA_024637055.1 Gracilibacter sp.
CTATCTAGGTTAGCCAGCTCTATTACCCCTGAAGCACCTGGTAGTACCTTGACGCCCCTGTCCACTGTATAGAGAATCTCTTCAATTCCTTTCTCGCCAGAAAGCAAGTGTTTAATACTATAACTCGGGGTAATGCCAAATGCCACATCAACATTAGCCAATCCTAAGTCTCCATCTAATACAATAACGCGGTAGTTTTGTTCAGTAAGGGCCAGGGCCAGATTCACCACCAAGCTAGTTTTGCCCACGCCACCTTTACCGCTGCTTACTGCTATAACTCTCATATTTTTTCTAGGTGTAGATTCTCTGTCTCCCGCCATCTTGCGCAAAGCACTTGCTTGGTCATACATTGGGTTTTTCCTCCCCTAGAACGCATTGCGCTAACTTTTCAGGAGTTGCAGCGTCAATATCATCTGGTACATTCTGACCATTTGTAAGGTACGCAACAGGAAGACTAGTCTTAACGATAAGATCCAATAACGAACCCGTACTAAAGCTTTCATCGAGTTTCGTTAATATTAAATGAGTAGAAATTTCTCTAAATCTTTCGAAAACTAACAATTGATCAGCAAGATTGGTGGTCACACTCATTACCAACATGGTCAAATCCGGCTTTCCTTTTTGTAAAAATGCTTCTAGTTCCGACATATGAAGATCATGAAAAGGGCTGCGTCCGGCAGTATCGATGAATACCAATTCCTTATCTCTATGCCTTTCAATAGCCTCCTCTAAACTATCAGGTGTCATAACGACTTCTACAGGCACTCCAATTATTTCACCAAAAGTTTTCAGCTGTTCCACCGCCGCGACCCTATATGTATCGGCAGTAATTAGAGCTACCTTCCTTCTCTCAATTATGCTGAATCCAGCTGCCAGTTTACCTATCGTAGTTGTTTTTCCAACTCCAGTAGGGCCGACAAGGGCAACCACTAATGATTTTGTTTTCTTGGGTCTGATAATTTCGGTATTCGTACAAGCAATCATCACTTGTTTTTTTATACTTGACATAACTATATCTTCATCTTGCCAGTCACCTTCCGCAAGACTACTTTTTAAGCTGTTAATAATACTGGTGGACATCTCTTCACTAATCCCTCTCTGGGTTAAGAATTTAATCCATTTCGCCAAAGGTTCTGGAATAGATGGCTTACCTTCACTCTTCCTGGTTATATGACCTTTTATTTCTTTAAGAATAATATGCATCTCTTGAAGCTCGGAATTGGAACTAGGTAAAGTTTCTTCTGAATGAGTAGCACTTTCTTTATCTGATTTTTCCTTAGCAAATTCAATTTCTTTTTCCCTATATGCTTCATAGGCCTTTTGGATATCATCATTATTAACTGGATAATTAGCTTCTTTCTCATCCACCGCAGCTGTAATCTCAACTTTAGTAGTTGTAAAGAAGCCTAAAAAACCGCCTTCTTTAATCTGGCGCGTCTGAAGAATAACAGCCTCTGACCCTAGTTCTTTTTTAATCTTGCCCATGGTCTCAGTTACATTTCCACCTATAAATCTTTTGACTCTCATTCTATTCCCACCATTCCCAGGGCTTGCACCTCTACACCCTGTACAAGTTCATTATAAGAAAGAATCACTATATTTGGAAGTTGTCTTTGGGTCATTCTTTTGAGATTAATCCGGACTACAGGAGCACATAGAATCGCCGGATTCTGACCGCTCACTAATGCTTTTTCCACTTCAGCTGCGATCTTTTTTATCAAAGAATTAACTACATTTGGATCTAGGTTTACATAATTACCATAATCAGAAGGCTTAAGATTGTCCAAAATAAGCTGTTCTATTCTGGGGTCCAGTGTTATTACCGGGAGTTTTTTATCTTGATCCAACAAAGGTTGGACGATCTGACGTGCTAATCCTTGACGAACATGCTCAGTGAGCCTATCAATATCTTTGGTAAGAGCTGCATAATCAGCAAGGTTTTCTAAAATCGTAACCATATCCTTAATCGAGACTCTTTCTTGGAGTAGATTGCTTAGGACTTTTTGAATCTGTCCGAGATTTAACAGTTCCGGTATAAGTTCCTCAACAACAGCAGGAGCTTGTTCTCTGGCATGATCAACAAGTTTCTTAACATCTTGACGGCTGATGATTTCCTGAGCGTGCGCTTTAATTACTTCAGTAATATGGGTAGCCAAGACTGTAGGGGCATCTACCACTGTATAACCTAATAGCTCAGCCTGTTCTCTATTAGAAGAGTTTATCCATTTGGCATCAAGTCCGAAGGCTGGTTCTTTAGTAGGTATTCCTGAGATAGAATCATCTTCGATTCCACTGCTGATAGATAGATAATGATCTGCAAGTAGTTCCCCTGTAGCTACTTCGGCACCCTTGATCTTAATTATATATTGGTTTGGCTGGATATTCATATTGTCTCTGACCCTGATTACTGGAACAATAAACCCTAGATCACCAGCAATCTGGCGACGGATAAGTACTATACGATCCAGCAAGTCTCCACCTTGACCGGCATCTACAAGAGGTATGAGGGCATATCCTATCTCGAGCTCCATATAATCAATATTTAACATACCCATCACGTTTTCCGGTTTCTTGGTTTCCTCTACTTCATTTTGAATTGCTGCCGCTGTTTCTTCTTCAGCTGTGACTACAGATGTTTTTTCAATATAATAACCTATCCCTACTGCCATCATTGCCATCAGAAACATTGGTACTTTAGGTAAACCGAGAAGTGCCAGAGCGACTAGAACAGTAGCCGTAATAAATAAAGCCTTAGGAAGCCTGAAAAGTTGCTTGGCAAGGTCCTGTCCCAAATTACTATCTGATGCTGCTCTGGTAACAACCAGACCGGTTGCGGTAGAAATTAAGAGCGATGGAATCTGTGATACTAAACCATCACCTATCGTTAATAGGGTGTAAACGTTAAGGGCCTCCAGGATTGGCATGCCCATGCTCAGCACCCCAATAATCAACCCGCCAACGATATTGATAAACAGAATGATAATGGCTGCTATGGCATCTCCTTTAACAAATTTACTGGCACCATCCATAGCCCCATAAAAGTCTGCTTCTTGCTGTATGTTTTTTCTTCTATCTCTAGCTTCCTGATCAGTAATTGCACCGGCATTCAAATCTGCATCGATACCCATCTGTTTACCAGGCATAGCATCAAGAGTAAAGCGTGCTGCTACTTCAGATACGCGTTCAGCACCTTTCGTGATAACAATGAACTGAACTACCACTAGAATACTGAATACGATAAAACCTACTACCGGATTCCCCCTAATAACGAATTCCCCGAACTGCTGAATGATGTCTCCCGCATAAGCGTCTAACAGGACTAAGCGGGTTGTTGATATATTCAGCGAGAGTCGGAAGAGGGTCATAGTTAGCAGTAGAGACGGTAGAACGGAAAATTCTAAAGGATCTTTAGTGAAAACTGCTAACATCAAAATAAGTACAGATCCCGTTATATTTAAAGCGATCAGTATATCTAACCAGGATGGAGGTAGGGGAACAACCATCATCACAATGATTCCTACAATTCCGAAGGCTACAATTATGTCTGTACTTTTGGTTATCCTACTGCGCCCTGTCTCTGCCATTTATCGTTATCCTCTCGTTGTCTCTTTTGAAGAAATATACTATTTAGCTGAATAGAACTTTTTACGTTTATTGATTCTATATACGAAGGCTAATACTTCAGCTACTGCCTTATAAAGATCAGCAGGAACGGTCTGTCCTAACTCGACCTGTGCGTATAATGCTCTGGCTAGATGTTTATCCTCCATGATGACGATATTATTATCCCGAGCTATTTCCCTTATCCTAAGCGCTACTTCATCCTGTCCTTTGGCAACAACGTAAGGGGCAGAATTTTTTTGCGGCTCATATTTTAAAGCAACCGAGAAATGGGTCGGGTTCGTAATAACTACATCAGCTCCTTTTAGGTCTTCCATCATTCTGCGCATGGCGAGTTCACGCTGCTGTTTCTTAATCTGAGCCTTTAACTGAGGGTCTCCTTCAGTTTGCTTAAACTCTTCTTTTATCTCTTGATGAGACATTCTTAAGTTCTTTTCATAATCGTACCATTGGTATATAAAGTCGAGGATTGCGATTATGATAAAGGCTACCGCAGTTTTCCAAGCTAGTTCGAATAATAAATTTCCCAGAATAACAACTGATTCGATTACAGTCAATCCCTGGAGAGCTGGAAAGATGTTGATATTACTACGGATAACATCAAAAAGAAGATACCCAATAACACCGACTTTAAACAATGATTTTATTAGTTGAACTAAGGCTTTGAGTCCAAACATTCTCTTGAGCCCTTGTATTGGGCTTAATCTAGATATCTTTGGACTAATCGTTTCGATTGTAAATAAGGAACCGACTTGCAAATAGTTAACTGCTATGGCAGCTACTGCTGAGGCTAAGAATAATGGACCCAATAACAAAAAACATTTCCAAGAGAGGGTAACCATTACTTGCCAAACTAAAAGGTTATTCCACTCCACAGACATATCGGTAACATATGAAAAAAGCTCTGCAATGCCGTTGAGCATATGAGGAAGCCAAACTTTTAATAAACCAACTAAGGCTAATAACATAACTGCGGAAGTCAATTCCTGGCTCTTAAGTACCTGCCCCTTTTTGCGAGCTTCCTGCTTTTTTTTAGGGGTTGCTGGAAATCTCTTTTCAGCTATTGTCTCCACCCCCTCAACAGCTCAAAGGTCCACTGCATTGTAAGATCGAAAACTCTGTCCACAGATTCTCCAAAGAAAGAAATCATCAAAAACAGGAGTATTACGCCGAATATTATTTTAACGGGGAAAATAACGGAAAATATATTAAGCTGAGGAACGGTCTTCGTCAAAAGGCCAACTCCTATATCAGTTAAAAATAAAGCGCCATAAACAGGTAAGGCTATCTGTAAAGATAGAGCTAATACTTTAGAAGTGATATCTATAAAGAAAGCTACTCCATAAGATATCCCATTCGGATTAATGGGTAAATAATCATAACTTTTAACCAACGCTGCAATAATATAGTGATGGGAATCTGTCGCCAACAGCAACAACGTAGCCAATACCGTTAAAAATCTTCCTGTCATCGGGGTTTGTAATCCATTAATAGGATCTATGGTATTCCCCATAATAAAGCCTGCCTGAAAGTCGATTAGCTGTCCTGCTCCTTGCATAATGGCTGTAATAAGATTAATGATAAAGCCCATTGTCAGCCCGACTAAAACCTCTTTAATAATGATTCCTGCATAGGGAAACAACTCGGTGGGAATTTCCGGTGCTTGGGCACGAACCATCGGAAATAAAACGACCGATAAGCTAGCAGCGAGTCCTAACTTTACTAAGCCAGGGACTCCTCGTGCACCAAAGACAGGGGCAATCATGACCATACCGGCCCATCGCGAAAATATAAGTATAAACAAAGAAAGATTCCACTGTAGAAAGTCAGCTAAGGCCAAGATATCTTCCTCCGTTTTTAATATCTAGCATAAGTAGCCAATTCTGTAAAAAGGTTTATTGTATAAGAAGTCATGATATTTAACATCCAGGGACCTAGAAATAATAAAATAAGGGCTATGGATAAAATCTTAGGAATAAAGGTTAACGTCTGTTCTTGAATCTGGGTCATAGCTTGAAATATACTCACTATAAGTCCTACCACCAGGCTGGCAAGCAACAGTGGACCTCCGACTATGATTGCAGTTCCTAAAGCTTCTTTGGCCATATAGATAACATGAGCTTGTGACATTAAAACCCCTCTTTTAAGATATATTTAAACATTCAGTCCACCTGTTAAAGTTAGTAAAAGCTTGTGACTAAAGATTTAACTACTAATGACCAGCCATCAACCAAGACGAAAAGAATTATTTTAAATGGCAGTGATATCATCATGGGTGGCATCATCATCATCCCCATGGACATGAGGGTACTCGCCACAATCATATCTATAATCATAAATGGAATAAAGATTGCAAATCCCATCTGGAAAGCGGTTTTCAATTCACTAATTACGAATGAAGGAATTAAAACATGGGTGGGAATATCGCTATAAGTTTGTGGTCTTTCTATTTTGGCCATGCTGACAAAAAGTTCTAAATCCTTCTCCCTGGTCTGATGGAACATGAAATTCCTTAAAGGTTGTTCAGCGTTTTCAAAGGCCTGTTCCTGGGTAATCTCATTTGCCATATAGGGCTGTAATGCTTCAGCGTTAAGCTGGGTGAAAGTAGGCGCCATTACAAAATATGTCAGGAAAAGTGAAAGCCCTATTATCACCTGGGTTGGTGGCAATTGCTGTGTTCCCAGAGCATTGCGGACAAAAGACAAAACTACCACAATTCTGGTGAAGGAAGTCATCAGTACTAAAATCGCAGGCGCCAGGGACAGTACTGTAATAATCAGCAAAAGTTGAACCACAGATCCTGTCTCTCCAAGACTAAAAGTTATATCCGGATTCATTTTCTAGCCTCCTCAAGCATACGCTCAAGTTCAGAGGAAAATGGATCTTTCTTCTTTTTTCTAGGATTGAGCTTATTAAATATACCAGACATAAATTTATCCATTTTTTCTTCCGGTTTATGAGCTATTTCCTCAAGAATCTCGGCTGCAATGTCAGGATCATTAATCTCTTCCACTTTAGAAATATGATGATCTGTCGCCCCGAGGATTTGTATTTTGCCGGCTATCTCCACCAGATATAAAACTTGGTTACCATATAAAACCTGGCGGTCAAGAACTCTGGCCCAAGGAGAGTCCATATTTCGTACGGAGTAGCGGTTCAATCTTTTAATAAGCCATAAAGCTATGCTCAATATAATTAAAAATACGATAACTGTACCAATCAATCCAGTCCAAGAAGATGGTTCTGTAGCGGGTGGCACAGTTATACTCGGATCATAAGGTTGACCTTCATAATTTTCATTCATAGTTACTTCAAAGCCTTGCCAACGGCTTCCAATACTCTTTCCGGCTGGAAAGGCTTGACAACAAAGTCTTTCGCCCCTGACTGAATCGCTTCGATTACCATAGTTTGCTGACCCATCGCACTACACATAATGATTCTTGCTTGGGGATCTTTGGAGCGAATTTCCTTAACCGCTTGCAGACCATCCATCTCCGGCATAGTTATATCCATTATGGTGATATCTGGTTTCAATTCAGCATATTTATCCACGGCTATCATACCGTTCTCTGCTTCCCCAACTATTTGGTAACCATTATTCCCCAGGATATCCTTGAGCATCATTCTCATAAAGGCAGCATCATCTACTAACATTACTGTATTCGCCACTTCTTCTTTCCTCCTTCAACTAGTTTAAAGTATCTATTCTATCGGTTGGACTAATGATTTCTGTGATACGGATGCCAAAAGTCTCATTGATTACTACTACTTCACACTTGGCAATAAGCTTGCCGTTTACTATCATATCTACTGGTTCGCCCGCAAGACGATCTAATTCTATTACAGACCCTGGTCCTAGTTCTAGTATCTCTTTAATTGTTTTGGTTGATTTCCCCAATTCCACACTGACCTGCAAAGGTACATCAAAGATTAATCCAAGGTTACTTGGCAGAGAAGTTGTTCCTGCTGGTGCTAGTGGGCTAAACCGAGCCTGTTGAACAAAGTTTGTTTGTGGTTGGGTATACATATCTGCAGGAGGTTGCCAATTGTTCTCAGGAGGTGGTGGAGGTGGAGATGCTTGATATCTTGGTTGCACGGGTTGTTGAGGTGGTTTCTCCTGATGGCTTGAACTTGTCTGGGAATTAGAGCTAGTTGCAGAGCTCATTTGTTTTATTAGTTTGTCTGCCATATCCCTGGCAACATCTAGAGGAAGAACTTGAAGCATGACACTATCGATTATATCTTCGATAACAAATCTAAAAGAAATTCTAACCAATTGTTCATCTGTTTCTAAGTTTTGTTGAACAAGGTTTATCTCATCTTCATTTTCTGCTACATATATCCTAGGAGGACTAATATCGACAACTGAGCTAAACATTGTAGACATAGAAGTAGCTGCAGATCCCATCATTTGGTTCATAGCCTCAGAAATGCCGCTTATCTGTATTTCTGATAGATCAGCGCTAGGGTTACCCGTCCCGCCCATCATGAGATCCACGATTACAGATCCATCTTCGCGAGAGAGCACTAAGATATTCGAGCCATTGATTCCTTTTTTATAGTTAACATTAATTAAGACATGGGGTACGGAATACTCATTAAATATCTCACGTGCCGTTGTCAAATCAACTTTAGGTGTTGTTATCTGAACCCTTCTACCCACTAATTGCGATAAAGTCGTAGCTGCAGTTCCCATAGAAATATTGGCTATTTCTCCTATAGCATCCCTTTCGATATCGGTAATAGAAGCTGAAGAAACTTCTGGTTCTGCTGTAGCCCCCAAATCATCGGATCCTGAAAGCAACGCATCTATTTCTTCTTGGGAAAGCATTCCGTTACCCATCGCTATCTCCTCCTTTGGTTATAATCTCCGTTATCTGAACTGCCATCTTGTTGTTATGCAAACCTGGGTTACCTTTAAACTTTATATAATTCCCTACATAGACAGCTAAAGGTTCCTTGATGCCTTTCTCCAAAGGAATGACATCACCACATTCCAAATGCAGAAGATCTTGAACGGTTATCTTCGTGTTTCCCATCAATACTTTCACAGGTACTTTAGCCCATTCTATTTTCTGTCTGATGAGTTCCTGTTCCCTGGTCGATATCCCTTTAGTTTCTGAAGAAAAATATAATAGATTATGCAGCTTATCCAATATAGGTTTCATAACGATATAGGGAAGACAGATATTAATCATCCCTTTAGACTCTCCAACTTTGACCTCCATCGTTACAACTACCACCATCTCATTGGGGGCTACGATTTGAGTAAATTGTGGATTAGTTTCCATATCTACCATCTGAGATTCCATCTCTACAATTTCTGTCCAAGAATCGCTAATAAGTTGGATAATCTTACCTAACCTCGTATTAATAATCTTACGCTCTATTTCTGTCAGATCACGGTTTTTACTGAGGCCCAAACCTTGTCCACCCAAAAGGCGTTCGACCATTAAAAACGTTAAGGATGGGCTTATTTCAATTAAGGAGTTTCCTTCTAAAGGATTCATCTGAAATATACCCAGAATTGTTGGATATGGAAGAGAACGCGTGAATTCATCATAGGTAATTTGTTCTGTAGATAATACTTTGGCCTCAACCGCAATATGAAGATTGCCAGCTAGATAGGTTGCTAAGATACGACAAAAATTTTCATGGATATTTAAAAGAGAGTGCAAGTGACCTTTGGAAAACTTGTTTGGCCTTTTAAAGTCATATACCCTTACTTTTTGAGGGGTGGATATTTTTATAGCCTCTTCATCGACAGATCCATCAGATAAAGCGTTGAGCAAAGAGTCTATTTCTGCTTGCGATAATACTTCTCCCATCCAATCCCTCCTTTATCCGACATTTTTACTGATTGCTGTCACAAAGTTTAAGAAGAATATATAAAATTCCTAAATAAAACATCTTTAACATCGTCAGGACAAATCTTGTTCATTTCTTGAATAAGTTCCTCTTTAATCAACAGATGTCCTTCTGTGGTTTTTACATCACTAATCTGCTTGGCAGCCAAAACAGCGATGGTTCTATCCCGAAGAAACACTTCTTTCGATTTAAGGCTTTCAGCGGACTTATCATCCATTCCTTCAATCGTAATCTCTGTTTTTAAGATACCGCCTCCGTTAAGATTAACAACTATTTCTTCTAGATCAAACAGAGGGCCTATTTTATGAGCCTTTTTTTCAGCCTGTGACTGTTTATAATTTTCAATAGGAGAAATTTTTAGAGGAATTATTTCTTTATAAATTAAAGTTCCCATCCCTAGGCCCAGACCAATTACGGAAATACCTACAATCGCTATAATCTTCTTGTCAAATCTAAACCTCATCAACAGTATTCCTCCCGTTAAATTCAGGGTAACAAAGCTTACGATATTCAATAATTCTATTCTTTAGTACTTCAATAGACTCCTTGACAATATATCTTCTTTCGTTGGTAAGGGTAATTAGGGTATCCGGAGTACTCTCCATGGTTTCAATCAAATCAGGGTTAATAGCAAACTCTTTACCGTTAATTCTCGTGACATAAATCATTGTAACCTCCTATATAATTTACCCCCTACCTGTTTGATTTTGAGGGATCTCATCAATTACAGCTTGTTCTTTTTTCAACTCATCTATATTATAAAGCTTCCACTTTTTTTGTTTCAGCCTTTTAAATTTCTCTAGGTTAATCCGACATTGAATTAGTCTTTCACGGAATCCAGTTACTACTTTTTTTTGAAGCATCACTTCTTGTTCATCTTCAGCAAGCTTTCTTTTTTGATCTTCCAGATATCGCTGCCAAGAGCTTAATTGCCAAGGCTGTCCTAGGCAAGCCTGTTTCTGTCCTTCTATTGCTTGAACGAAAATCTCAGCTTGAATATCACGTTCCTCTTGGAACTTAGAGAGTATTCTAATCTCTTTGGCTAATAAGTTTTGGGCGATATCCAGTTCTTGATCAGCTAATCTAAGATTCGTTTCTAATCGGTATTTAAAAGCCATTAGCTTACCTCTGCTCCTTCAAACACACTTTTCATAGCGCTCAACATTTTTTCATAAGAACTATTCTCATCAATTTCCTGGCAAAGAAAAGTCTTTATCTTATCTATATATTTAATAGCTTCATCTATCTTGGCATTACTACCTTGCACATAGGCACCAATATCTATTAAGTCCTTAGCATCTTGATAGATAGCTAAATGTTCTCGAATTCTACCCGCTAGACTTTGTATCTCAGAATCTACGACATCATTCATTAGTCTACTAACTGACTGCAGTACATCGATCGATGGATAATGATTTTTAGATGCTAATTCCCTAGATAAGACAGCATGACCGTCTAGAATACCTCTCACAGCATCTGCTATAGGCTCATTATGATCGTCACCATCAACAAGGACAGAATATATACCTGTAATACTTCCCTTTTCAGACATGCCAACTCTTTCCAAGAGCTTGGGCAATAGAGCAAACACGGAAGGTGGATATCCCCTAGTAGCAGGAGGTTCTCCTACTGTTAAGCCTATCTCCCTTTGAGCCATAGCAAAACGGGTTACAGAGTCCATCATAAACAAAACATTTTTCCCTTTATCTCGAAAGTATTCAGCGATGGCAGTTGCTGTGAAAGCAGCTTTCAGCCTTACCAGAGCTGGTTGATCAGATGTAGCCACTACGATAACTGAGCGAGCAAGACCTTCAGCTCCCAAGTCTTTTTCCATGAAATCTCTTAGTTCTCGCCCGCGTTCACCTACAAGAGCTATAACATTCACATCGGCTTCGGTATTGCGTGCCATCATCCCCAAAAGTGTACTCTTCCCCACGCCGGATCCGGCAAAAATACCCATCCGCTGTCCCCTACCTAAAGTAAGCATACCATCGATTACCCTAACACCTACATTAAGCGGATCTTTGATCCGTGGCCTAAATAATGCATTCGGAGGAGAATTATGAAGAGAATAATACTCTTGAAAAGATACTTCCTTACCATCTATCGGATGTCCTAGACCATCGAGAATTCGTCCCAAAAGCATAGGTCCAACCCCAACAGTCAATTTTTGTTTCTGGGGTATTACCTTGTCTCCTGGAGCCACTCCTTCCAGTTCACCTAAAGGCATAAGTAATGTTTTAGAACCACGGAAACCAACTACCTCGGCTGGGATCTCCCCTGACTGAGAAAGGATATGGCAATATCTTCCCACACTAACCCTCGGTCCATCTGCTTCTATCATCAGACCGGTGATTCTGGAAATCAAGCCGTGTGCGGATACAGGCTCCACATATTCAAGCTTTCTAGCTAGCGCCATCCAGTCTGCCATTTTTTAACTCCTCAAGTAGAAATTGTTCAATCTTGTCCAATTGGGAATCTATCCTACCATCAAAAATCCCCTCTTCACACTCCAGAAAACTGTCTCCTGTTCCAAGGGACTCATCGACAATAATTGTATAAGGTGGTTTATCTTCTTCCGGTAATTTCTTAAACCATTCCCAGTCTCCATTAGAAATATGGATTTTTATATTCGTTTTTTCTCTTGGCATAAGGGTCAGATTTCTGATTGTATTTAAGAGTCTTGAAGGCTCTACAGATAAGGTAGCGTGAGTAATCCGTTCACTGATTTTAACACTTAAACTAAGTAACTCCTTATCTACCCGCTGAAATTCGTCCATCAGAGCAGATTGTGCTAATTGCAAGTAATTCTTAGCCTGTTTACTAATCTTCTCTGCTTCCTTTTCAGCATTTTTAAGACCTTTCTCATAACCTTCAGCTTGGGCTGAAGGAATCACTTCCTCTCTAATAGATTCTGCCATAGCCTCTTTAAGCGTATCCCGTTCAGCCTGAGCAGTCTGAAGGATTAATTCCGCTTCTTTTTTTGCTTCCGCAATTAAGTGCTCTGCTTCTTCTTTAGCCTTAAGAAGTAAATTTGACACATCTTCTTGCTCAACGATAGACACGACATTCTTATAATTTGGTTCAACTTGGGAACTTGCAGAATTATATAAAGACATGGTTTGTGTGTAATCAGACATCTCAAATTGTTCTACTACTGCCGTTCCCTTAATTACCGACTGCCTGTTTACATATCGTTCTGAATCAGGAAATTCTACTAATTTGGGGGAGACAATTTCGACTGTTGTATTCTTAATTACAGTACTATTAATATATGATTTCATCTGCACCACCCCTTGATATTACTACTGCACCGGTTTCTTCCAACTTACGGATAATCTTAACTATTTTCTGTTTGGCATCTTCTACTTCACGGACTCTAACCGGTCCCATATACTGCATATCTTCTTTTAACATAGTTGCAGCACGAGAAGACATATTATTAAGTATTTTTTCGGCAACTTCGTCATTCGTCCCTTTAAGAGCAAGAGCTAGATCTTTGGTATCAACTTCACGTAGTACAAGTTGGATTCCTCTATCATCAAGAAGTACGACATCCTCAAAGACAAACATTTGTCTCTTAATCTGTTCTGCGAGGTCTGGGTCATCTAGCTCCAGAACATCCATAACAACCTTTAGGGTACTTGGATCTACCCTGTTAAGCATATCGACGACAGACTGGATTCCCCCTGAAGTAGTATAATCTGTCGGAGCAAGATTAGAAATCTTGTTTTCTAGTACTTTTTCTATTTCTTTCAGCACTTCTGGGCTGGTTCTGCCCATAAGTGCTATCCTTTTAGTAACTTCTGCCTGAATATCCGCAGACAAACTTGCTAGTAAGATAGCAGATTTGTCTGCGGGTAGATGCGTCATTATCAGAGCTATGGTCTGAGGGTGTTCTCCCTGGATAAAAGAGAATAATTGTTTGGGATCGGAACGTCTAACTAAATCAAACGGCCTCATCTTCAAAGATGAAGAGAGTCTGCTAATAATATCAAAAGCTTTTTGTTCTCCCAAAGCCCGTTCTAATACTTCACGGGCATATTCAATCCCTCCCTGCGCAATATAATTACTGGCAATAAACATTTTATGAAATTCGTCTATTATAGAATCCCTTTGGTCCTCTGAGACCTTACGCATATTGGCCATCTCTAATGTAAGCTGGTCAATCTCAGAATCATTCAAATGCTTGATGATTTCTGAAGATTTTTCCGGACCAAGAGATATAAGCAGTATGGCCGCTTTCTGTATTCCTGAAAATCCTACAGCCATAACTATCTGTCCTCCGCTAGCCAAGTTTTGACTAACCTGGCTGTATCATCTGGATTTTCTTTACTATACTTTTCAACTTCTTTTCTGGTTTTTTCTCTTTCAATCGTCTCAGGTGACTTTGTCTTTTTACGTGCCAACTTCAATTCCGCCTCACGCTCAGCGTTCATCTGGCTAGCAAAAAGTTGTTCAGCTTCATGTAAGCTGACTGGTTTATTAGCCGTTTGAGCTTCGAATTGGTCGAACCCAGTGTTTCTCCGTGAGCGTAACCTGAAAACCATAATAATTAGAATTAAGCTCCCGATTACCCCTCCAGCTATCTGGGCATAAAATATAAATTGTTGCGTTTGGACAGCATTTTCCATAGCTGCTCGTTCCTCCAACGCTGCAGTCTTATTAAAAGGTAACCTTGCCACTTGTATCAGGTCACCACGAACCTCATCAATTCCTACAGAAGAAGAAACGATACTTTCTATATTGATAAGTTGCTCCTCCGTGACACTATCCGAATCAGCCATGACAGATACTGTCATCCTTTTAATCTGACCAGGACTAACTACAGTTTCTTCCTCTATCAAACTTGGTTGGTAGTTCTCTGTGAGACTTGAACTTTCTGATAAAGAAGAAGCATTACCTTCATTATCTAACATATATCCTGGAGGTTCTTCTTCTTGAGGGACATTCTGGTCTTCTCCTGGCACACCTTCAGTGCCGGTCATATTTTGCGATCTCTCCTGTGTCTCCTGACGGCTAAGAATAGCACCATCTTCACTTATCTGGCTGGTTATTCTTTTTTGGTCAAAATCAAGCGTAGCGTTAATCCTTACGATGGTCTTACCAACACCAAAAACCTTATCCAGCATACTCTGTACGGACCTCTGAATATTCTCCTCTAGACCTTGTTGAACCTGGATTTGATTGGTGGTCAATCGATGTGGTTCACTGCTCTTGCCTAAAATGTCAGATAAGACATGACCGTTCGTATCAGCAATCGAGACGTTCTCTATTTTTAGTCCTTCAACCGAATAAGCTAGAAGATTAGCTATTGATCTTACCTGATCCTCTCCTAGCTGGGCGCCGTAGGTTGTCTTAATCGTCACTGAAGCTGTAGACTCATTTTGTTCTTCCATAAACAACGATTGCTCAGGCATAACGATATGAACCCTAGCGTACTCCATACCATCTAATATCTCTATGGTCTTTTCCAACTCATTCTGAAGACCGAGGATATACCTTAATCTTCTATCTTTATCCGTATCTCCTATCCTCATCTGATCAAGGTTTTCAAAACTAAACGTACTTTCCTGGGGTAAGCCGGCATTAGCAAGTTGGAGTCGAACTTCAGAAGCATCTTTATTAGGGACAAGTATAGTTGAACCATTATCAGATAATCTATAATTTACAGTTAAGTCACTAAGCTTAGCTGTTATCGATCCCGCTTCGCTAGTAGTAAGCTTATTAAACAGAACTACATATTGGGGGCGGCTAGCCCAAAAGAGGAGAGCGAATAAAGCCGTGGCAACGATAAGAGGAGCCACAACCAATACTGTCTGTTGTGAACGCGTAAGTTTTTTCCAGTAATTTTGTAGTGAATTGACTATTTCAGCAAAAGAAAAATTCAACTAAGGTCTCCCCCTATAAAACAAAGTTAACTACTAAACAATAAAAATTAGATTTGCATCCGCATAATTTCATGATAGGCATCAAGTACTTTATTACGGACAGTAACAGCAACACCTAGAGTTAAACTAGCCTTTTCCATAGCGATAATCGGGGTATGGAAGTCTTCTACTTGTCCTGTAACGAGAGCAGTTGTTGCATTCACTGAATCTTGTTGTGTTTTATTAAGCTCACTAACGGCATCTTGAAGAAAAGAAGAAAAATCATTGCTTTTTCCTAACCCACCAATCCCTGTCTGCAGTTCACCCGGTTCAATGCTTTTTAGGGGAGTAATGGAGTTTAGAGATGAAATTCCAGCAATAGAATCATTCATTTATTTTACCCCCTTCCTATTTCTAAAGCTTTCATAGCCATAGCTTTACTGGCATTAAGGGCGGTTACATTTGCTTCATACGATCTGGAAGCAGAAATCATATCGGTCATTTCCTCAACGATATTAACATTTGGATAGCGTACATATCCTACAGGAACTCCAAGTTCCTCTTCTGTAGCTGCATCAGGAGAGCCGGGATCGTACTCAAGTCTATAAGGTGCGTTACTTTCAACAACTTTCTTAACTTGCACACCCTCACTATTCAGAGCTTGGCGTGCATCTTTAAATAGAGATACGAAGTCTTTCTCTGGGGGGCGAGTACTGAATATGGCCATCTGACGGCTGTATGGGATAGCATTGCCCGCCGGAGTAGTCTGACCCGTATTGGTTGTGTTTAGGTTGGCTATGTTATTGGCTATAAGATCCAACCGTAGTCTTTGGGCCGTAAGGGCAGAAGTACTCGTGTTGATTCCTGAAAATAAACCCATAAACTTTACCTCCTATTTACACATTCGATAATTACTTTACCAATGTCCGGCAATTGTTCTATTCTATCGGCTAGCCCTCGCTCCACTATCGAGCGGGGCATACCATAAACGATACAAGTAGTTTCTGATTCTGCTATAGCAAAGGCTCCTTGATCTTTCAACTCTTTCATCCCTTGCGTTCCATCGTTGCCCATTCCGGTCATAACGACACCTAGTACGCCAGCACCTACCTCTTTGGCTAGAGACATGAACATCACATCTACGGAAGGCTTATAAAGGGTGGTAATGGGTGATTCGGTAGTAATAACAGCAATTAATCCATTTCGGTCTTTTCTGACCTGGAACTGTTTCCCTGCTTCTCCTATATATACTGTTCCTGCCCGCAAAATCTCACCATTTTCCACTTGTTTTATCTTCACTTCAGAAAGACTATCCAGCCTAGAAGCAAGTGATGATGTGAACCCTACTGGCATATGTTGAGATACTAAAATCGGAACAGGCAGATCCTTAGGCAACTTGCTTAAAACGATTTGTAAAGCAGTAGGCCCACCGGTAGAAGTACCAATTGCTACAACCTCAATATTTCTTCGAGGTCAAGGTGATGGTGCGTGGGAGACCTGTAATTTAGGAACTGTCTCTTTATAGTCTATTGTCCTATTCTTTAAACGCTTAGGATCAATCCCTGCAACACTCTTAACC
>JAGXFZ010000121.1 GCA_024637055.1 Gracilibacter sp.
CATAAACGGATTGATAAAAATTTACCACAAAACCTTGAAACCTTTGAGATCAAAGGGCTCAGGGTTTTTTGTTTACAAATCGGATGTTGAACACCCTGTACAACCTGCCTGCGTTAGTTCTATAAATTTTTCTAGAGTATATGTGAAATTTTTCTTGACGCTATAAGAATACAATAGTACAATTATTCCAACCCCTCCCGGAGGGATGGGAACAAGTTTATCGAAGAGAATCATAATATAGAGAAATTGGAGTTTTTATATATGGTGGAAACTGAAAAAGGTGCCATAATTAAACGTTTAAAAATTATCCGGGGACACATCAGCGGTATAGAAAAGATGATTGAAGAGGATAAAGACTGTACTGAAATATTAGTCCAAATGATGGCTATAACAGGCTCCTTATCAAAGGTAAAGTCGTTGGTTAATAAACATTTAGCTGAGCAATGTATAGAAAAAGCATTGGCTGAAAAAAAAGAGATAAATAAAGAAGAAATAGCTAAAATACTTGATAATATTTTAAAATTCAATCAGTAATAAGGGGGGAACAAAATTATTCTGATCAAACTGCAACCCAGATGTTTCTTTTTCGCTTTTTCCCATCGGAAAAATTTAAGCCTTCAATAATACACTAAGAAGGCGGAATAGGAGTTAAAAATGAAAAAAATATTAATTTTAGGGGCAGGTACTGCTGGAACTATGATGGCCCATCATCTTGTCAAGAAAGTTAACAAAAATGAATGGTCAATAACGATTATTGATCAACATGAAAAACACTACTATCAACCAGGGTTTCTGTTTATTCCTTTTGGGATATATTCTGAAGAAGACGTAATAAAAGAAAAAACTAGTCTTCTTCCAAAGGGGGTTGAGTATATTCAAGCTCCTATAGAGTTGATTGAAGCAGAAAAAAAACAAGTTATATTAGGCGACAAGAAAAGTATTCCTTATGACATTTTAATTATTGCAACTGGATGTGAAATTGTCCCCGAAGAAGTAGAAGGGGTAGATGAGGGATGGAGAAAAGAAATTTTTGACTTCTATACTATTGAGGGTGCAGTTGCTTTAAGGGATAAATTGAAAGATTGGGAGGGAGGGAAATTAGTTGTTCATATAAGTGAAATGCCAATTAAATGTCCCGTTGCTCCACTTGAATTTGTTTTTCTTGCAGACTGGTTTTTTTCAGAAAAGAAAAAAAATCGTAAAAAAGTAGAACTAAGCTATGTTACTCCACTAGACAGTGCCTTCACTAAGCAGAAGTGTGCAGATGCCTTAAGTGAATATTTTCCTCAAAAAAATATAGAGTTAATTAAGAATTTTAATGTAAGTCATGTAGATGCGGAAAGCAGAAAGCTTGTATCGTTGGATGACAGAGAAGTAACTTATGATCTTCTTGTAACGATTCCGGTAAATATGGGAAGCAAGCTGATTGAACGCTCTGATTTAGGTGACGACTTAAACTTTGTACCAACTGACAAACATACTCTTCAATCTAAAGCTCACGAGAATATATTTGTCATTGGGGATGCCACAGATATTCCAGCTTCAAAGGCTGGCTCTGTTGCTCATTTCGAAGCAGAAATTTTAACTGAAAATATCTTAAGTTACATCAATGAGAAACCTTTAGCTGCTAGCTTTGATGGTCATGCCAACTGTTTTATCGAATCAGGATACAATAAAGCACTTTTAATTGATTTTAATTATGATATTGAGCCTGTTGAAGGAACATTCCCACTGCCAGGAGTTGGGCCTTTTTCTCTCTTAAAAGAAACAAAAATAAACCACTTAGGCAAATTGGCTTTTAGACACATCTACTGGCATATGCTTTTGAAAGGTATTCCGATTCCTACTGTTACGCCAGATATGAAAAAGAGTGGGAAGAAACTTGAAGGGTTATCTGTTGATGTTTAAATTATAAAATCATTAATAATTAGGGAGGATTAACTATGGAAAAAGTTATTGCAGGATATTCTGTAGACGTTACTGAGGAAGGATACTTGACCAATAAGGATCAATGGAACAAAGAAATCGCTGAAGTAATAGCAAAAGAACTCGGTATTGACGAATTAACCGAAGGTCATTGGAAAGTAATTGAATTTTTACAAAAAGATTTTGCCGAAACAGAAAAGCTGCCAACAATCAGAAGAGTAAAGAATGTAGGCGGTATTGCAACTAAAGAACTATATCAACTATATCCGGAAGGGCCTTTATTAAAGGCTACGAAAATAGCAGGATTAAGCAAACCTGTCAGTTGTGTTTAGAAAGGAGGAATAAAAATGTCAAACGATGAAAAGATAAAAAAAGTCTCGATAGTAGTATCAAAAGGATCTCTGGAGGGAATATATCCAGCGTTAATTATGGCTAATGGAGCAAGAATGCAGGGAATCGAAGCCAATCTTTTTTTCACATTTTTTGGAATGGATGCAATCACTAAAAAGAAGATGGCCAATATTAAAGTTGCCACTGTTGGTAACCCAGCAATGGGTATACCTACTTTAATTGGGGCTATTCCAGGAATGTCGTATTTTGCAACTAGGATGATGAAGAAGCAGATGGAAGAATTAGATATTCCACCAATACCAGAGTTTATCGAAATGATTGATGATGCTGGAGGCAAAATCTATGCTTGTTTAGCTAGCGTAGATATGTTCAAATTGAAAAAAGAAGACTTCTGCGATCAAGTAGAAAAAATATTGACAGTTGGAGAGTTTTATGACTTATCAGCTGGAGGGCAAATAATATTCACCTAAGGTAAGATAACGGGTTCTGCGGCATTGTTGAGGCAAAAGGTATTCTTAATAGAATATCTTTTGTTTTTTTTGATAAATAAAAAATATAAGATAAAACAGGTATCCGAGGGTATAGTATATACATAGCATATTCCATTGACATTGTTAAGATTGTCTAATATAGTAATTTTGTTACTTCAATACTAGATCTGCTTACAAACGGTATTAAAAAAACGAAGATGAAAGATTATAATATTAGGGCTATAATATATTAAACTACTACAAATAATCTTTTGGTTATATATAAGGAGGTGATCCTTCATGTATTCTCATAAACAAGAAAAAGCCCCCATTTATGAAGCCCTGTTAAAACATAAATCCATGAGGGTCGTACCTTTTGATGTGCCCGGACATAAGCAAGGTAGAGGGAACCCTGAACTCAGGGAGTTTTTAGGGGAGAAATGTCTTTCAGTGGATGTTAATGCGATGAAGCCTCTAGACAATCTTGGACATCCTGTTTCAGTAATAAAAGAAGCTGAAGAGCTAGCGGCAGACGCTTTTGGTGCTCATCATGCTTTTTTTATGGTTAACGGCACCACTTCAGCTGTACAGGCTATGATTATGAGCGTATGCAAACAGGGAGACAAAATTATCATGCCGCGAAATGTCCACAAAAGTGCTATTAATGCACTGATTATATGTGGGGCAATTCCTGTTTACGTCAATCCTGGTGTAAATAAAAAATTAGGAATACCACTGGGAATGTCCACCGAAGAAGTAAAGAGAGCTATCGAGCGTAATCCTGAGGCTAAAGCAATTTTTATTAACAATCCTACATATTATGGTGTTTGTTCTGATTTAAAGATGATTACTCAGCTTGCCCATCAGAATAATATGCTTGTCTTGGTTGATGAGGCTCATGGAACCCATTTTTACTTTGGTGAAGATATGCCAGTGAGTGCGATGGCAGCAGGAGCTGACATGGCTGCGGTTAGTATGCATAAAACAGGTGGATCTTTAAGCCAAAGTTCATTCTTGCTCATAGGTAAGCGTCTTAGCATAGGTCATGTGCGTCAGATTATTAATTTGACCCAGACTACAAGTGGTTCCTATCTTCTCTTATCCTCTTTGGATATTTCGAGACGGAACCTAGCTTTAGACGGAAAAAATATTTTTGCCAAAGCCACGGCACTTGCCGAATATGGGCGTGAAGAAATAAATAAGATTGGTGGCTATTATGCTTTTTCCACAGAACTTATTAATGGAGATTCTGTGTTTGATTTTGATAGAACCAAGCTTTCTGTGCATACAAGAGAAATTGGGTTGGCTGGAGTTGAGGTTTACGATATCCTTCGTGATGATTATGATATTCAGATCGAGTTTGGAGATATCGGTAATATTTTGGCCATCATATCAGTTGGTGATCGTGCTTTGGCCTTAGAACGCCTTGTATCCTCTCTAGCTGAAATAAAAAGGCGATATATGAAGGATAAAACGGGAATGCTTGATTATGAGTATATTAACCCACAGGTGGTAATACCACCACAACAAGCATTTTATTCAGAACAACATTCAGTCAGCATTAAAGCCAGTGCAGGGTATACAAGTGGAGAATTCGTAATGGCGTATCCACCCGGAATCCCTATTCTGGCCCCTGGAGAACGCATAACAGAAGAAATTATTGATTATATCGCCTATTCTAAGGAAAAAGGTAGCTTTCTAACTGGGACAGAGGATATGTCCATTGAAAATATCAGAATAGTGGAGGAATAAACAATGGAATTATGGTATACAGAACAACATACTGACAATGTCCGTTTTTCTATTAAGGTGGACAAACATCTTTATACAGGGCAAAGCGAATTCCAGAGAATCGATGTTTTCAAGTCTAAGGAATTTGGTACTTTCTTTACCCTGGACGGCTTAATGATGGTAACTGAAAAAGATGAATTTATCTATCATGATATGATTGTTCATGTTCCGATGGCGACCAATCCCAAAATTAAAAATGTTCTAGTCATCGGTGCTGGGGACGGCGGAACAGTAAGAGAACTAACACGCTACGATTCCATAGAGAACATAGACATGGTAGAAATCGATAAGTTGGTTGTGGATGTGTGCCGAGAGCATTTACCACAAACTGCCTGCAAGTTGGATGATCCAAGAGTACAACTCTATTTTGAAGATGGACTCAAATTTGTTCGCTCTAAGGAGAATACCTACGACTTGATTATTGTTGATTCTACTGATCCATTTGGGCCGGGGGAAGGACTCTTTACTAAAGAGTTTTACGGTAATTGTTTTAAAGCATTAAAGGATGATGGTATCTTGGTCAATCAACATGAAAGCCCCTATTATGAGGGATATGCGAAGTCGATGCAAAGGGCACATAAACGTATCCGCGAATTCTTTCCTGTCTGTAGAGTTTACCAGGCTCATATTCCAACTTATCCATCAGGTCACTGGCTGTTTGGTTTTGCTTCTAAAAAGTATGACCCGCTTATAGATGTAGATGAGCTCGCTTGGAATAGTCTTGGACTACAAACGAAGTATTATAACACCGAGATTCACAAGGGTTGCTTTGCTCTGCCTAATTACGTCAGAGATCTCTTAAACGGGGCTGAGGATTGATTTAAACTTTGTTTGGGTTATATTACTCAAAAAAAGGGCATTTCTATTCATATACAGAATAATGTGATGAATAGTACAAATGAAAAAGATTTTTTTGATAAGGGAAGTAAATAGTAAATAGTAACGAACCTTTAAGGGGGTCATAATGGTAGTAATAGATAAGAATATTTATATACGTCGATATCGAGAAGCAGATCAGGCTGAAGTTTTAAGGATTTGGTACAAAGAGTCACTTGAATCACATTTTTTTATTCCAGCAAAATTCTGGGCAGAACATCTTGAAGCCCTTAAGAATAAATATCTACCAGAGGCTGAGACCTTCGTGGCTGAAAGAGAAGGCCAGATACTTGGCTTTATCTCGCTTATGGGTAATTATGTAGGAGCTCTTTTTGTAGATGGACAATTCCAAAGACAAGGAATTGGCAGTGCTTTAGTGAATTTTGCCCATAAATCCAAGGGTAGTATGTTCGTGGACGTTTATAAGGAAAACTCACAGGCACGCATATTCTATAATAAGTATGGTTTTGAGGAAAAAAGAGAAAAGATTCAACCCGAGACAGGTCATGCCTTAATTACGATGTATGTAGGAGAGAAGGTTTAAAGGCAATAGGATAAGGGTCCATACCCAAGAGGTATGGACCCTTATTTTTAACGGAAATAGCCAACACGTCCCTCAGACGATTTTGGATGTCTTTTTCCTCGTCGCCCTGCCTTTTAAGTGTTAAATCTAAAAGTACTTACGATATAATCAAAGAGTTTTTGTTCGGATTTATCTCTTATCTCGGAGTAAGAGTATAGCGAGATCCCAAAAACATATGTACCATCAGTTAGATAATACGTATGTGGATACCAAGCCTCTGATGTAGTCAATTTAAGGATTATCTTGTATCCTGTGTATTCTCCAAATGTAATCTTCTCTTCGGAGACCAGTTCATTTTCAGTATATTCTTCAGGTATTTTAAATTCTAGAAACTCTGATTCATCATTCGGCTCCAACAAGAATACTGGAAACAACTCTCCAGCCTTTTTTTGATTGTTACCTTTATTAAAAACAGTATAACTGAGTGTCCAACTATCTGGAAATTCAATGGTATAGTCAACTATTCTATCTTCAGTCATTTGAGATAACACTTTACGATCTTTATAATAAGTCATTTCATTTAAAAAGGCTTTTACCTTAAGTTCATCCCAACCATCTATCGCATCGGAGTCAGATATAGCATATCGCTCCTCGATACTTGAAGGAGCTGTATTGGAAGGGTTAAGAGGAGAACTATTTATTAAAGCATATGAATTGTAGATTGGTTTACTTTGACAACCTCCTACTAAAGTAAGTAGAATTATTATTATAGCAACGGATAAGATATTACGCATTCTGAACCCCTCCAATCAGCTCTTAATCTATTTTATAGTATTAATTTCCTGTGTTCGTATAAATTATAAGGAAAGTGATTTAGCAGAGAAGTCCATACCAGGAGAGGTATGGACTTCTCTTTTTAACGTAAACAGACAAGTCCTTGTCCTTTCGTCTTAGCCGATCATGGTAGCAATATCTTCTTCGACAGTGGAAATACCGGCTATGCCAAAGGTATCTATCAGTATCTTAGCTACATTAGGGGAGAGGAAACCTGGGAGTGTAGGTCCGAGATGGATATTCTTAACTCCTAGAGAGAGCAGGGCTAAGAGTACGAGAACAGCTTTCTGCTCATACCAAGCTATATTGTAGACAATTGGGAGTTCATTGATATCTTCTAATTCGAAGACTTCCTTGAGTTTAAGGGCGATTACTGCCAGGCTGTAAGAATCGTTACATTGGCCCGCATCCAACACCCTAGGAATACCTCCTATATCGCCGAGTTCCAACTTATTGTATCTATACTTAGCACAACCCGCTGTGAGAATGATAGTGTCCTTAGGAAGGCTGGTCGCAAAATCTGTGTAGTACTGCCTGTTCTTCATTCTTCCATCACAACCGGCCATAACTACGAATTTTTTCACGGCTCCAGATTTCACAGCAGCTACCACTTTGTCAGCTAGAGCAAGTACCTGGTTATGAGCAAATCCACCTACTATGCTGCCATTCTCCAGTTCTGTGGGAGGAGGGCAATTTTTAGCCATAGTGATGATTTGACTGAAGTCTTTAGCTTCATTGCCATCTCTGTCACCGATATGCTTAACCCCTTTAAAGCCAACAACACTAGTGGTGAATAGTCTATCTTTATAGGAATCTTTAGGCGGAACGATACAGTTGGTGGTCATCAGGATAGGACCATTAAATTTTTCGAATTCTTCAGGTTGTTTCCACCAAGCATTACCGTAATTGCCCACAAAATGACTATATTGCTTGAAAGCAGGATAGTAGTGAGCAGGTAACATTTCACCATGTGTATAAACATCTATCCCAGTTCCATCTGTTTGTATAAGCAGTTCTTCCAGATCCTTATAATCATGGCCACTGATAAGGATTCCAGGGTTTTTGCCTACTCCGATATTAACTGTGCTCAGTTCAGGGTTTCCATAAGTCTCTGTATTAGCTTTGTCTAACAGAGCCAAGGTATTAACACCATACTTGCCGGTTTCCATCACTAAAGCTACCAGTTCATCTGCAGTCAGACTGTCATCTAAGGTAGCAGCTAATGCTTTTTGGATGAACAAAGTGATTTCTTCATCTTTAACTCCGAGTATATCTGCATGGTGATAATAGGCTGCCATTCCTTTTACTCCATAGGTAATAAGTTGTCTCAGAGAACGTACATCTTCGTTTTCAGTAGCGAGCACTCCCACTTCAGCACCTTTAGAGTCGAACTCCTCTTCTGTATTTCCGGACCAAGTTGCTGCCTCAGGAGCGTTCTCAACTGTGACTCCCGCATACTTTAATTGAATCTGGAGCGCATCTTTGATTCTAAGACCTGCTCTAATTTGTTGAATGATTGCATCCCTGTCGAAGTTGACATTGGTTAGAGTGATGAACAGGCTTTCAATAGGGAAGGAGTCGGCTTGAACATTTTTAACACCATTTTCTCTTGCTTTTAGATTGTAGAAAGAAACCCCTTTAGCTACAAAAAGTAGTAAATCCTGGAGATTGGCTACATCAGCTGGTTTACCACAGACACCAGCCCTTGTGCACCCTTTGTTAAGAGCAGTTTCTTGACATTGAAAACAGAACATTGACATACATTTTTCCTCCTAAATATATTATTTGATTTATTCATTGTGTAATTGTACCCCTATCATACTTCAGAGTAGACTTCGCTGCGGTAACATATGTTACGGTTGTGAGATTTATAGAATTTGCTTACAATGTAGAATAAGTATAGTATTAATTTGCATTCTCAAAAGGGTAGGTAACGATGATTGAACTAAACAAGATATTCTTAGGGTATAAAGATTGTAAGATTTTCGATAACTTCAACTACATAATCAAGGATGGCGCAAAACTACTTCTCAATGCTCCTTCAGGTTCAGGGAAGACATCTTTCTTTAGACTGTTGCTTGGCTTTACTTCGCCTGATGAAGGAGAAGTTAGTTTTGATGGAACCATACTCACCGCCGATACGGTAACAGAGTTACGTAGTAAGATTGGTTATCTTAGCCAGGATGTTGATGTTCCTTCTGGGCAGGTTAGGTTAGTAGTGAATACCATCCTGAATTATAAGTTTAATAGAGGTTTAACTATCAATGAAGATCATCTATTTGATCTGCTTGATCACTTTGAGCTGGGGCGAGGAGTTTTAGAAAAGAATGTTGATGAGTTGTCAGGCGGGGAAAGACAGCGGCTGATGCTGGTAGTTCTATTATTATTAGATAGGAAGATTTATTTA
>JAGXFZ010000122.1 GCA_024637055.1 Gracilibacter sp.
AGGATAGCAAACATACTATCCTCTAAAATATCTTTTAAATTTATTATTTCACCGATTTATTGGTATAGATAAAAGAGTTTTAGTAATTGTCAGAGAAGTCTTAGAAAAAAAGTGACTTTTTCAGTGGTCTCCCCTGTCCCCTTGTCTGTCTGACGACAAAGATAATTAAATATGATATTATTATTCTTGGTGTCTAATTAAAAGGTAGGAAGTGATTTTTTGTCCAGCGGTAATGTTCACAGAATTGAGATGGATGGCAAAGAGATAATACTAATAGGGACAGCCCATGTTTCTAAGCAGAGTGCCGAAGAAGTTAAGGAAATAATTCAACAGGAAAAACCAGATACTGTTTGTATAGAATTATGTGAATCTCGTTATCAATCCATCTCTGATGAACAAAGGTGGAAAAATACTGATATTATTAAAATTATTAAAGAGGGAAAAGCCCTCATGCTTCTTATCAACTTGATACTTTCTTCGTATCAAAAAAGATTGGCTAAGCAATTCGGTATTAAACCCGGGCAAGAGATGATTCAGGGGATAGAATCAGCTAAGGAGATTGGAGCAACTCTTTGTCTGGCAGATCGCGATATTCAAATCACTATGAAACGCTTATGGCGAGGCTTGGGTCTATGGGGAAAAGTGAAACTTTTTTTCCAACTTCTTATGAGCTTCGTTGTTAATGAAGATATTACTGAGGAAGAACTAGAGAAGATGAAAAGTGAGGATATGTTGACTGCCTCACTCAATGAATTAGCAAAATCTTTTCCTCTTTTTAAGGCGATTATTATTGATGAAAGAGATAAATATCTTGCTCAGAAGATTAAAAATGCTCCGGGTCAAAAGGTAGTTGCTATCTTAGGAGCAGGACATATTCCTGGAATCAAGCAAGAATTAAATAATGAACATGATCTAGAACAGCTAGCCATAATAACACCTCCTTCTAAGATTACGAAAATTATTGGGTGGAGTATCCCAGTAATCCTCTTGGGTATTATTATTTCTACCCTATCTGTTGATAAAGCTACAGGGATTGATCAAATTGTTAGTTGGATATTATGGAATGGTTCTTTATCTGCTTTAGGAACGATGCTTGCCTTCGGACATCCAGTTTCTATTCTTGTAGCCTTTCTGGTTTCCCCTATAAGCTCTTTAAGTCCTCTGCTAGCTGCAGGTTGGTTCGCTGGCCTGACTGAAGCTTTTATAAGAAAGCCTAATGTTCAAGACTTTGAGAATATATCAGAGGATGTACACTCACTGAAAGGATTTTGGAGGAATAAAGTAACACATATTCTTTTAGTAGTAGCTTTCGCCAATTTAGGTAGTAGCGCCGGAGCGATGATCGGTGGAGTTGATGTAATCAGACAATTTCTTAATACCTTCTTCTAATAAGTTCAGTAAGAGCTAGGTGATAAATGCAAACTGACAACTGATCTTTAGATTGTCAGTTTTTTCATATACAAGATAGTATTTAATTTAAATAGCAATTTGCTTATGGGTTGTATTCTTTAGGAGGTTTATTATGGAATCTTTAGAAAAAATACTTATTGAAGTTAAGAACTGGGTTCGAGAAGTAGGGCGAATGCAAAAGCAGAATCTTAGGAAAGAAAATATGATCATTAATACCAAGTCCTCGGAAATAGATTTGGTTACAGAAATTGATGAACTATCAGAAGAATTCTTTGTTAATGCTATTAGAAACAAATACCCCAAGCATAGTATTCTTTCCGAGGAATCTGGTGAACATAAAACCCTAAATTCAGAATATCTGTGGATTATAGATCCTATTGATGGTACCACTAACTATGCTCAGGGCTTACCTATATTTTCCATTTCTATAGCACTTCAATATCAAAAAGAAACAATACTTGGCGTAGTCTATGTACCCATGCTTGATCTACTTTTTGAAGCAATCAAAGGACAAAAGGCGTTTCTTAATGGAAAGCAAATTTCAGTTGGGACTAAGAATAATCTTAAGCAATGTCTACTTGCAACAGGTTTCCCTTATGACCAGCATAGCAATAATGATAATAATGTGAACTACTTTTCCTATTTCGTACCTAGGGCAAGGGGATTAAGGCGTTTAGGGTCAGCTGCCTACGATCTAGCCAATATTGCAGCAGGTGTTCTTGATGGCTACTGGGAACTGAACCTGAGTATCTGGGATGTCGCTGCTGGGATTCTTTTAGTTGAAGAAGCGGGTGGGAAGGTTATTATGCTGGAGGATAAAAGAGGAGTATCTTTGATAGCTGGAAATACAATTATCTCTGATCAAGTCCACCAGGCTATCAGATATCTTGATGAGAAACCTATTCTTAAGTAGAAAATAGGGAGGGGGAGTCAAAATTGACGGTTATAGTGGTGGTCGGCATAGTTGTAGGCATCGGGTATTTCATTATAAAAGCTTACGATAGCGGACCAAGTGATCAGGATCCTACTGGATATATAACCGTAACACAGAAACAGGCCATGGAAAGGCTTCATAAAGAAAAGGATAGTATAATTCTAGATGTTAGAACTCCTAAAGAATGCGTTGGAGACCAACTACCAAAGAGTATACAAATACCTTTTGATGACCTGGAGACTGAAGCAAAAAAGAAGTTACCTGATAAAGGTTCTCCTATTTTTGTCTACTGTGACGGAGGAGTTAGAAGTAGAGCAGGATCCAAAAAGCTTGTGTTTTTGGGATACAACAAAGTTTACAATATTGTTGACATCAATGAATAGTTGAATCAGAAAAAGCCCTTACGGGCTTTTCATGTGCTAATTCCATTAACACGAAATGTTGGTCCAAATAGGGGTATATTAGATTTTAAATCTATTTCGATTTTATCTGAGACTATTAAGAACTTGTGAATATAGACAGTAATTCCTTCGTGCTCATACCTATTGTAATCTTGCTCACTTTCAGTCTTTGAACTTGCCTCTGACCAGAGACGTTTATAAGTTCCAGCTCAACTACCGCAAGCTAAATAGCTTATAGTGAAGATACTTCCCTTTTGTTGGATAATACTTTTTGCTTTTTCTGTGATGATGATTTCCAACTATTTTCACCTCCTGATACCCCTGTCGGGTATATATCTATTATACTATTTATATCGTTTATATTCAATAATGTGACTATATTTATAGCTTTAGTTTGTAAATAACTTATGCTATATTATGTTTCTTCTTTGTTTGTATAAGGTAGTTTATGGAGAGCAGGGCCAGTAATTATCTCACCTTCAAAGGTGAACCTTGAACCATGACAAGGACAGTCCCAGGACTTTTCGGCTGAGTTCCACTGTAGTTCACATCCCATATGTGTACAAGTAGTATCTACTAGATGAAGTTTGCCATGAATATCTCTATAAGCACCTAAACGCTCGCCATCGATACTTATTATCTGGCCTTCTCCTGGCTGGAGCTCTATCTGGTCTGGAACTGGTAAAATTTTGCCTGTAATCAAATGTTTAGCAACATCGAGGTTTTCAACGACGAAATTTTTGGCTGAGGCTGATGGAGTGACACGAGAAGGATTATAGACATCTTCCCAAGGACTCTTACCGTGCATTAGTATGTCTCTAAAAATCATAGCAGCAACTGTACTGTTCGTCATTCCCCATTTATAAAATCCTGTAGCGACTAAGAGGTCGGGAGTATCAGAAGTTAAATTTCCGATATAAGGTACTTCATCCATAGTTGTATAATCCTGAGTAGACCAGCGATACGGTATGTCCTCTACCGTAAAGACTTGCTCAGCAAAGTCTCTAAGTTTCTGGTAATGATTTATCATATCCTCTCCCTGACCGGTCTTATGATGTTCACCGCCAACTAGAACCAATTCTTCATCCCCATTATACTGAGCTCGGAGGGATCGAGTTGGAGTTTCAGCGGTTATATACATTCCGCTTGGAAACTTCTCGCTTATCTTGGTTGCTAGAATGTATGATCTTTCTGGATATATTCTTGAAAAATAAAGACCATGAGCTTCATAAAAAGGATAGTGGGAAGCGATTATAATCTTTGAAGCAACAATTTTTTTCCCCAGGTCGGTTATTACAGTACAAGGTTTATCTTGAATAATATCCATAGCTCTGGTGTTCTCAAAAATATAACCCCCACTGCCTATCACTTCTTGAGCTAGCGCCAAGAGGTATTTACGAGGATGGAACTGTGCTTGGTTTTCAAAGCACATTGCACCTTTAATTTTGATAGGCAATGGAATTTCTGATAAAAAAGCTGCTTTAATTCCAAGATTAGAAGCAGTTTTCACTTCATTCTTAATTTTGGCAATGTATTCTTCTTGTTGGGTATAAACATAGGCATTTTGGTTGCTAAAATCACAGTCGATTTTTAATTCTTTGATGATCCTCGTGACTTCACGAACAGCAGTCTCATTGGCTTGCGCATATTGTTTTGCTTTGTCTTGACCCATTTGTTTTTGTATTCTGCCATAGATAAGGCTATGTTGGGAGGTTATTTTAGCGGTGGTATGTCCTGTGGTGCCTTGGATGATCCGGTCTGCTTCTATTACTGCGACCTTAAACCCCTTTTGTGTCAATAGGTAAGCAGAGGTTATTCCCACCATACCTCCCCCGATAATTGCTATATCTACATTAATATCATCAGTCAACGATGGATAAGAGGTTTCAGAAGTTGAAGCGATCCAATATGATTTAGGCAGTTCAATAAATTGATCAAGCATATCTTGGTCTCCTTACCTTATATTTATTAGTGATAAATTCATAAAAATCCATAGTATATTTTTCGCGGTGGATTACGAAAATATCCTACAATTCCAAATATAACCTTAAAAAAGGAGAATAATAATTGATGGCGAAGTGTAGTGGTGAGAAAGAATGGATTCAATAGATTGGCGGGTTTTCAACAAGAATATAGAGATTATCTTGATTTGGCAAAATTATTGCAGTTTATCCCTATTATTGGTGCCGCTTTTGGGGCCTATGCCAACTATAAGCTATTAGATGAACTTGGTGAGACTGCTATGAACTGCGCATACTTGAAGTAAAGATTGAATTGTTAATGTATTAATGGTATAAGAGAGGAATTATATGCTGTTTGAGGAGAAAGTTGTTATTGTTACTGGAGGAGGTCAAGGGATAGGCGAGGCTATAGCCAAAGATTATTCCTCCGAAGGAGCAAGGATTGTAATTGCTGACAAGAATGAAAAAACTGGCATGGATACCGTTGAAGATCTACGCAAAAACGGAGGAGAAGCAATCTTCTGTCTAACCGATTTAACGAAACCTATGGATATCTCCAATATGATAACTACTACCAAAAAAGAATTTGGCCGAATAGATGTCTTAGTAAATAATGCAGGAATCTCAAAATGGAAATCTCTATATGAACTAGAGGTTGAAGAATGGGATAGTATCCTTAATACTAATCTCAGGAGTGTATTTCTGTGTTCACGAGAAGCTGCTAAAGTTATGAGGTACAATGGAGGGGGCTCGATAGTCAATATCTCATCAACTAGAGCATTGATGTCGGAACCAGACTCTGAGTCTTATGCTGCATCTAAAGGGGGGATAATAGCTCTTACTCATGCTTTATCTAATTCATTAGCAGGGGATAATATACGGGTTAACTGTATTAGCCCGGGATGGATAGAAACTGGTTCGTTTAATAAAATAACTGATACGGAACATTTGCAACACCCTGCAGGCAGGGTAGGTAGACCTGATGATGTTGCTAAAGCATGTTTGTACCTGAGTAGAAGTGATAATGACTTTATGACAGGAACCAATTTAATAATTGATGGTGGTATGACTCGAAAAATGATTTATGAATAACTATCGAGAAATTGAGTAAAGCCATATATCAATTCGGTACAATAAGTTAATGAATATTTTTAGTAAAATTAGGAAGGGTGTAAATTATGCCACATATTATAGTTAAACTTTGGCCTGGAAGAAGCGAAGAAGATAAAAAGGCGTTATCCGAGAAGATGGTTGAGGCTATGAAAGAGACAATGTCAATAGAAGATAAGAGTATCTCCATCGCCTTTGAAGAAGTCCCCAAAGAGAATTGGACAGAGGAAGTATATAAACCCGATATTCTGGCCAAGGAAAATCTGTTGTATAAGAAGCCTGGTTATAAACCGGCAAATACCTAATTTATTCTTTGAACTGCTTTCAGATCCGCAGTATTATCGGGGGTTAAGAATTGAATAGTAAACATTTAAAGAGAACCGTTAAGACAGTAATGGCTGTAATTCTAATATTGTTTTTATAGATACAAATGGCCTAAAAGTTTTTAAAAGAAAAATATATAATACTACTAACCTACTTATACTAGATTACGAGTGGGAGTATGCTTACCGCTTGAAATGAGATTCTAATGCAGTATTTTTTGTGATCGGTTGGTGAGTTTTGAGACTTTTCAAATTATTTTATCTGTGACAAGAATTATGTTATGATACTATAAGCGGAAATATGTCTGAATTACTATTTATTTGCGTATTTTACATAAATGATTTCGGGGGATAGCAGATGGATATTACTATGATACTCTTTAATTTTCTTGGTGGGTTAGGTTTATTTCTTTTTGGGATAAAAGCTATGTCTGATGGGCTTCAATCTGTAGCCGGAGATAAAATGCGCCTTATCTTGGAAAAAGGAACAAGTACACCGATAAGAGGGGTCCTTACTGGTACGTTCGTAACGGCTCTTATTCAAAGTAGTAGCGGAACTACTGTTTTGGCTGTTGGACTTGTAAATGCTGGCTTATTAAGCCTAAGACAAGCTATTGGTATTATCATGGGAGCCAATATTGGTACTACAGTTACTGCTTATTTAATTGGCTTCGACCTTAAGGAATACTCTCTGCCTATAATTGCTTTAGGGGTATTTCTAATTTTCTTCTCCAAAAATAAAAAGTTTAATTATATAGGTCAGGTCATTTTTGGCTTTGGCCTTTTATTTTTTGGAATGGATGTTATGGGTCAGGGTATGAAACCGCTAAGATCATCCGATTTTTTCATTAATCTAATGACAGATGTTGAACACAATGTTTTTCTAGGTGTGTTTATCGGAGCAGTTTTCACAGGTATAGTACAAAGTAGTAGTGCAACCACAGGTGTTTTACAGGAGTTAGCTTATCAGGGAGCTATAAGTTTAGGTCAAGTTGTCCCTATTCTTTTTGGGATAAACGTTGGAACTACTATCACAGCACTATTAGCAGGGATAGGAGCAAGTGTTGTTGCCCGTAGAGCAGCATTATCACACTTTATTTTTAATATCTTGGGAACACTTATTTTCCTTCCTTTATTCTTAACGGGGATTTTCATTAAGGTTGTTATATTCATTACTAATAAGTTTTATATTCTTATCCCAGGTTCTGGCTCATGGGAGACTATTAATATTAAAATGCAGATTGCTCAAATCCACGGAGTTTTTAATATTGCAAATACAATTTTACTTCTGCCTTTTGTCACGATTTTAGCAGTACTAGTAACAAAAATTATTCCTTCTCGAAAAGGTGAACTAGATGCCGCTCCTCAATTCCTCGAACCAAGGCTACTAAATAATACCCCGGTGGCACTTTCCAATGCCAAACATGAGTTACTAAGAATGGGTAGAATTGCCTATGATACTCTAGACAACTCTGTCGAATTCTTTTTTACCAGGAAGGATGAAAACCAGAAGACTGCCAGATCATGTGAGGCGATAGTTGATAAGTTACAGACAGAAATCGAATCTTATGTTCTAAGAGCCATTTCCGGTAAGAATCTCACATCAGTATTGTCCAAAAGAAGTCATACCATAATGATGGCAGTAGGGGATATCGAAAGAGTAGGAGACCATGGACAAAACATAGTTGAATTAGCCGAGTACGCCAGTGCACACGGTTTGGCATTTTCTGACAAAGCCATGGCAGATTTGGAAAAAATGACGGAGCAGGTCAAAGAGATTTTTCTTCTGTCTCTCGAAGCTTTAGAAAAGGAAGATAAAAAGTTAGCCCAGACTGTTATTGAAAAGGATAATGCGATCGATGATATGGAGAAAGAACTCCGTAAAGCACATATAGCTAGAGTAAATGCCCGGAAATGTAACGGTAATGTAGGAGCTGTATATTTAGATATATTAAGTAATTTAGAAAGAATAGGAGACCATTCAGTAAATGTAGCAGGTTATGTCATCGGTAATGAAGCTTAAAACGTAATGCGATTACCTATAATTACTATCATTATCATATTGTATTATCTTCATCTTTTGTTATAATTGAAGATAGTTTGTTAATGAGGAGATAATGAGGAGAAGAGAGATGGAGAAACGATATAAGTATGATAATTGTTTTCTTGATGTTGCAATTCCAATCATTGAACATGAAGAATATCAAAAAATGAAGAATATTCCGCATCATCATGGTTGCGTTTATGATCATTGTCTAGATGTTGCTTATTTCTCTTATAAGGTAGCTCTAAGATTTAATCTTGATGTGGAATCCACAATTAGAGGAGCTTTACTTCATGATTTTTATCTCTATAAATTCAAGAAAGCAAAAGATAAAAATGTACTAGTGGAGGGTTACCGACATTCTCGAACTCATCCTCAAATCGCCATCACAAATGCACTTAAGTATTTCCAATTAAATGATAAAGAAAAAGACATAATTAAAAACCATATGTTCCCTCTCGGGTTTCCTAGAAGTACTGAAGCATGGATTACGACTTTGGCAGATAAAATGCTCGCCATCGTAGAGTATTCATCTCGTTTACGAAGTTACTTCCAACTGAAATATTATAGGATAGCCTTTGCGACTTCTAATAAAGAGAATGAATAATTGATAGTACTTGAACCGGGTTAATCCGGTTTTTATTTTTGCAGATTGATATTAAACGATAGAAAATAGCTGTTATATGTATTAATATAATATATGTCATCTATCAAAGGGAGGAATATAATATGAAAAATCAGGTTATTAAAATATTTGGAAATATCATTGCCATATATATTGGCGTTGCTCTTTTCTCGGAAATAAGTGCGAACTCAACTACCACAATAGTCTTGGCAGGTTTCATTCTCTGGCTTGTGAATATGATTATTCGTCCGTTACTTACCCTGGTCACAATTCCGATAAATCTCCTTACTTTGGGATTATTCTCTTTGGTTATAAATACTTGGATGGTAATGCTTGTTGGAAAGTTGATTGACGGATTCTATATCCAAGGATTTTGGGCAGCTTTTGGATTAGCTATCCTAATTGCTTTCATTAACATTATTCTCGGGAAAATGCTAAAGTCTAAATAATTTAACTCAAATGAATTATTGTAATTGGCTTATGTTATGATAGAATCTAGATAAAATGAATATTTAGGAGATATTCCCACATGAGTGTATTGAAAGATTTTAATAGAGTTCTCAAAGAGAAGGGCTACAAGTTTACCAGCCAGAGGCAGCATGTATTTGAAGTAGTAGTAGAAAAAGACGGTGAACACCTTAATAGCCAGGAAATTTATGAACTGGTAAGAAAGAAATTCCCTGAGATAGGTGTGGCGACTGTATATAGAACGCTAGCGCTACTTGAGGAAATGAAGCTTATTTATGGCGTTGATTTTGAAGATGGTTTCAGAAGATATGAGATTGTTAAAAATGAAAAAGAACACCGACATCACCATTTAATTTGCTTGGAATGCGGTTTAATCAATGAAGTAGAAGATGATTTACTGGAGACAATTGAGGAAGATATACTAAAAAAGAATAAGTTCAAGGTTATTAACCATAAAGTAAAGTTTTATGGTTATTGTGAAAAATGTATGTTGATAATGGAAAAAAATGATAAAGTTAAGTAAACATAAAACAAATGTTACAAGAATTCTTGAAGCGCAATCAATAAATTATACTGTTTATGAATACGCAATTACTGATGGACTAATAGATGCTATCAATGTGGCCCGTAAGATAGGTGTTGAACGGGAGAAAGTTTTTAAAACGCTGGTTACAATGGGCAAGAAAACGGGAATCAATGTTTTTATGATTCCTGGCAATTACGAGCTTAATTTAAGAAAAGCATCAGACGCAGCTGGAGAAAAAAGTATAGAGATGATTAAGGCAAAAGAGCTTTTAGGATTGACAGGTTACGTGCATGGAGGATGCTCACCACTTGGAATGAAGAGAAATTTTCCGATATATGTTGAGGAAATGGCTTCTCAGTATGATTACATCGTAATTAGTGCAGGGAAGGTAGGCTTGCAGATAAGTATAGATCCCATAGACTTATTACAGCTGACACATTTCAAATATGCTGATTTAGTTGCTGATACAGCTACTGCACCTAAACCTCTTGGTAATACCTGATAGCCGCTCCTTGCCCTCCATGGCCGTCATTAACCGCGGTGCAGCTTAACGCTGTATCAGCTGCGTTCTAGACGCCTCTCTGCTCTAAGGTTCGCTAAGTAATGCACAAATATACTGAAATTTATAATTTAAAAGCTTGTAAAAGGGAGTATCGCCAGCTACTTAATGAAGTAGTTTTGCGACGCTCCCTTTTATTTGTTTTTTGTTTTATCTTAGAGCTTAGAGATTATAGTACAGGAGTAAGCAAGCGAGATATAGACTCTTTAAACTTGATTATTCTTGGTCTACGAAGATACTTGTAGAGAGTCAGTTCATTGCAGAACGCCATATCTTTTTCGAATTCTTGAGAAAGCTGATTCGATACCATTCTGTCATAAAGAAAGGCATTAACTTCAAAGTTAAGCTTAAAACTTCTGATATCAAAATTTGCAGTACCAACTGAAGAAATTAAGTTATCTACAACAATAGTCTTGGCATGCAGAAAGCCTTTATTATAGACATATGCTCTAACCCCAGCATTAAGTAAGTCTCCAATGAATGAATAAGTAGCCCAATAGACGAAGATATGATCAGGTTTATTGGGGATCATTATCCGTACATCTACACCTGAAAGAGCTGCAATCTTAAGGGCCTCCTGGATACTCTCATCGGGAATAAAATAGGGGGTCTGAATATAAATGCTTTTTTTAGCAGAATTAATCATTTTAATGTAACCCTGCTTAATCTCTTCTTGGGGAGAATCAGGGCCGGAAGATACTATCTGTATGCCACATGTTCCTTTATATTCCGGCTTCGGATAATACCTAGGGGATTGAGAGATTTCTTCACCAGAGGCTGCACGCCAATCAAGTAAGAATCTAGTTTGCATATCATGTACTGCTGTACCGAATATTTTCAAATGAGTATCACGCCAATACCCCATTCTTTTTTTAAGACCTATGTACTCCTCTCCTACATTAAAACCGCCTATGAATCCTTTTTTACCATCTATAATGACCAACTTCCTATGATTACGGTAATTAATTTTTAGATTGATAAGACTTAAGAAGGAAGGGAAAAACAATACAACTTTACCACCGGCCTCACGGAGTGGTTGGAGATCGCTTTCACTCAGATGATTACCGAGAGCATCGATTAAAAATCTTACTTCAACACCCTCTTTGGCTTTTTCAGTAAGCAGTTTAAGGAGCTGCTTGCTAAGCGTATCTTGCTTGACAATAAAATATAGGATATGAATATGGCTCCTAGCATTAACAATACATTTAAAAAGTTCTTTGAACTTTGCAGTTCCATCGGTTATTATTTCCACACTGTTATCCTGTGAAAACAGAGCCTTGCTCTGTTTTTTATGTAGAAGAATAAGGTCCTTATAATTCTCAAAAATAGGGTCTGAAAAAATCAACTTACCAGATTGTAAATCCTCTATATCTTTATGCAGTAAGGCAGAATACTTTTGTTGTTCCTGAGCACTTAGCTGAAACATTTTTTTGCGGGTCAGGTTTTGAGAAAGGAGCACATAAAAAAATGCACCTAACGCAGGTAATAAGAAGAGGACAAGAATCCATGACAAGGTAGAGGCAGGGTTTCGCCTCTCTAAGAAAATGACTGTAAAAGCAAATAATATATTTACTAGATATAGGGCTGTAATTATTTTTGAACTAAAACCAGCTAGGGCTAAATCCATTGTTAACGCTTCCCTTAATTAATACTTCTTTCTATTTTATACCAGAAAGTTCGAATACAAGCAATGATATTCGCCTGCTACTTCTCTACGAGTAATATAAAATCCGAAAGTTTAGTACGTTAGATACTGGATAAATATGTTACTTTTAGGGAATTATTTATATAGAGACAGTTTGGAGAACTATATCTAATATTTAAATATGTAGAGGTTATTTATTATATGAAACTATTGGCCCTTTTGGTAGCCCTTGTAATATGGTTTGTTGTATTACTCTTTCTAAGAATACGTGTCAACTTGGATTATAGCTACAAGAATTTGGAGAGCAAGTTAATATTAAAACTTAAAATTTTATTTTCAGCCTTACATATTAGATTAGTTATACCACGTGAGATGTTCTTCTCTGGGCTAGAGAATATATTAAGAAATATAATTGAAGATACTTCTGATAAAGAAATAGAAGTACCAAAAGCAGAAACTAAAACTAAACGATATATGTTTCTGCGTCATTTTACAGGAGAAATATTCCGTAAATATATTTCAGGCTGGTCCAAATTTCTATTGCTTAAGAATAAGCTTCTAAAGCTTAAACAAATGTTTTACAGAAAAGTATTTGTCTATAGTGTTAATTCGAAGATTGAGATAGGGGGGAGAGATGCAGCCGAAACAGGAATACTGGTGGGAGTTATTTGGGCTTACTTGGGCAGGATAACGGCAAGAATTTATAGTAGTGTATCAGTAAAAAAGAATAAAATTAGCTATTTTGTTCAACCGAGATTTGACGATGAAGTGCTAATATGCAATTTTAATTGCATATTAAGCCTTAAAAACAGCCATATTATTTTTACAGCACTTAAATTTTTTGCCATAATAATCAAAATCAGGAGGATTGGAAATAATGGATGAACACCCAATCGAAACATTGATGAAAACTGCTATGGACAGCATACAGAAGATGATCAACGTTAATACAGTAATTGGCGACCCTGTGGAAACGCCTACCGGTTCAGTGATAATACCAGTGTCGAGAGTATCATGCGGTTTCGCTGCAGGCGGTAGTGAGTTTGTACCACTAGATAGTGAGGGGGAAAGTAAAGGTCTAGGAGGCGGTGAAGACGGAGAAAGCCCTAAGATGCCATTTGGTGGTGGTAGTGGAGGTGGGGTATCAGTCAAACCGGTTGGTTTCCTGGTAGTTAGTCAGGATCAGATACGACTGCTTCCTGTTGAGGGCAATATGTTAGCTGAAAGAATTCTGGATGAGATGCCGAACCTCATAGATAAATTTTCTCATATGTTCAACAAAAAGAAAGCCCACAAAGAAGTTCCTTTAGATGATCGGTGTTAAGCCTATCTAATTAAAAACATATAAGTAGTAACACATATTTTTACTTTCTTCTAATCCCCCTGCTTCTTTCATACATTGGAAACAGGGGGATAAACATATGGTCAATTTAATCTGGCTTATTATGTTGATAAGTGGGATACTGGTTTCTGCCTTTAAAGGTAATATTGAACAAGTAACAACTTCCGCCCTCCAAGCTGCTGAGACAGGTATCGAAGTTGCTATCTATTTAATGGGTATTATGAGTCTCTGGTTAGGACTAATGAATATTGCAGAGAAAGCAGGTTTGGTAAAGAGTCTTGCCAGAATAACTTCACCTGCGTTGAGATTGCTCTTTCCTTCGCTCAGACCTGATAGTCCGGCATTTGGAGCAATTATAATGAACCTTTGTGCCAATGTTCTCGGCTTAGGAAATGCAGCCACTCCGTTTGGTTTAAAAGCGATGGAAGAGCTACAAAAGGAAAACTCCGATCCAAGTACTGCCAGCCCCGCGATGATAACTTTCCTTGCTTTAAACACATCATGTATTACGATTATACCAGCAACTATCATTGGTGTAAGGATGAAAGCAGGATCTATAAATCCCACGGAGATAATAGGCACAACAATTTTTGCCACAGGATGTGCTATGACTGCTGCTATTATCGTAGATTACGTTTTTAGAAAGAGGAGTAGGGCATGACGATAATAACAGAATTAGCTCGATGGGCAATCCCATTTATTCTATTTGCTGTTCCTCTTTATGCATATTTTCGCAAAGTCCCTGTTTATGAAACATTCGTAGAGGGTGCAGAGAATGGTTTCAAGACAGCAATAAAAATATTACCTTTTTTGATAGGTATGTTAGTGTCCATAAGAGTATTTGTTGATTCAGGTGCTCTAGAATTATTGATAGGCCTCTTTCATCCATTATTCAATGCTTTGGGGTGGAATTCTGAAGTTCTTGAAATCATCCCGTTGGCCATTATGAGGCCTTTAAGCGGATCTGGTTCCTTAGGTGTTGCCACGCAACTTATTCTTCAACATGGAGCAGACTCATTCATTGGAAGACTAGCGTCTACCCTACAAGGGAGTACAGATACTACATTTTTTGTCCTTGCCATATACTTTGGTTCGGTTGGGATTAAGAAATACCGCTACGCTCTTAAAGTAGGTCTTACAGCCGATGCTGTTGGACTCCTCGCTTCTATTTGGATAGTTAGTAAGGTATTTAGTTAATCGAGAAAATGTTTACAGTAAACTAGGTAAAACCAAGAAAGTATCTTTTGCTTTCTTGGTTAATTCTGTTAAAATAGTTTATATTGTAAAAAGGTGAGATCATAATGAGCGAGGAAATACGTGAACGTTTACAAAAAGTTATGGCCCGTAAAGGTATTGCTTCACGGCGGCAGGCAGAGCAACTTATTAGCCAAGGGTTGGTAAAGGTGAATGGTGTGACTGTTAGCGAACAGGGTTATAAAGTCAGCGCTAAAGATATTATTGAAGTAATGGGCAATATGATACAGGATGAGGAGATGTTGGTTTACCTTCTTCTTAATAAACCTGTTAATATAATTACCAGTGTTACAGATCCCCAAAAAAGAAAAACAGTGATAGACATAATTAAACAAGATATTGATATGAGGGTATACCCAGTTGGCAGATTAGACTTTGACAGCTCAGGTTTACTTATCCTCACCAACGATGGTGGATTGACTTATCGTCTAACCCATCCTAGCTATGGTGTAGAGAAGACTTATAGGGTTTGGATTGAAGGGGACATCTCAGGCGAATCTTTGAATACTCTTAGTGAAGGCGTTTATCTTAAGGATGGACTAACCGCTCCGGCAAGTATTAAAATAGTTGAAAAGGGTAAAAAAGGAAAAGAACTAACGTGTGTAGAAATTACTATACATGAAGGAAAGAATAGACAAGTAAGAAGGATGTTCGCAAAGGTTGGACATCCTGTAGTTGATCTCCAGAGGGTTGCTTTTGGCCCGTTAAAGCTTGACGATACGTTACGTCTTGGGGAGTATCGTCATTTACTAGAATCTGAAGTAATTGCTTTAAAAGAAGAAGTTGGATTTTAGACTACGTATTTTGGGGAGAAAAAAATGAAGATTAAGATTAATGATGAGATCGTGATGGAGAAACTGCGCTTAAGGATAAGACTTGATTTTAGAGCTGAAGAGAGAAGTGGGCGATTTCTATTCGGAGGCAAAACCAATCTAGCTATGGCAGAAAGTGTTCGTGAACAACAGATAAACTTACTTAAGAATGTTCCGTTACAGGGCATTAATTTGCAGGACTTTGATAGTACGATGGAAGTCTATGTAATGACGGAAGAAACGAACAGACGAAGTCGTGATGTTGCTTATGCACCTTTGATACTAACCCTAAAAGCAGATAATATCGAAGATGTAGTTCCCTTTCTGCTTAGACCGGAATTCAGAAAGATAGAAATCCTAGGACCGGAAAATATTAACATGACTAAGCAAGAAATGGAGAGATTGCTGTTCTCTATATACAAGCTTTTCCGTGCTAGAATTGAGAGTTGGAACTAGAGAAAGTTCTAATAACGTTCAATTAAGTAAACAATAGAAAATGGCTGGTGAAGATATATGAAACTAAAACCTGTAAAAACACGGAGAATTTATGAAGAAATAGTTGAACAGATACGACTATTGGTATCTGAAGGACATCTTAAAGCAGGAGACAGACTACCATCGGAGAGAGATCTCGCTGAGAGGTTACAGGTTAGTAGAGCTTCTGTGAGAGAAGCCTTAAGTGCCTTAGAAATGATGGGACTTCTGGAAACTCGCAGTGGTGAAGGTACATATATAAAACAGGTAAATATTGATTCTGTAGTAGCTCCTCTGGCCTGGGTACTCTCTATGGAGAAGGATATGGTACTTGAATTACTAGAGGTACGCAAGATTCTGGAAACCCAAGCGGTAGTATTAGCCGCAGAGAGGGCAGAACCTGAAGAAATCATGGATATGAGAGAAGCATTAGAAGAAATGAAGAAGGACCTTCAAGCAGGAAGGCTAGGCGATTCTTCCGACCATAGTTTTCACTATGCCATTGCTAGAGGAACACGGAATAAAATACTAATAAGACTCATGAATGCTATTTCAGATACCATGTATCAGACACTCAGAGCTAGCAGGATTAAATTGTATGAGAGTGAGGGCGTACCGGAACGCTTGTATAAAGAACACGAGGATATTTTTGAAGCTATTGAATCCAAAACACCAAATGAAGCCTGTAGGTTCATGCTAAAACATCTCGAGGGCGTTGAAAAAGAGTATTTAAAAAATCTTTAATTATATCAGGTGCTACGAACCATCAAAAAACTTATTTTGATGGTTTTTTCGAATATTTGATTAGAATTAATTGAATATTTATATACATTTCAATCGACATAAATCACTAAAAAAGTATAGTTAATATGAATTTTATTTAACGTTATATTTAATTAGTATAATGAATTAAATAAGAAAAAAGCTTGAGAAATCACAGTTGTGTTAATTATATCCATTTATATAATTTTTATAAGCCTAAATATTGTTAAAAACTATGTAAATTATTGTTAAAAAAACACACAAATTATGGAAAATATATTTTCCATAATTTACTAAAAGTTCTTGAATAATTCATAATTTTCCATTAATATTAACTTGCTGGTTTATTGGTACTATTCTGATTATTGTAAGAATAGTGTTTTGTAAGACCAGTAACGAATATTATGGGAGGTGGTTGTAAAAGAGTTGATACTTTTTAAAGGGGGGATGTATCAGTCTTTTTTAGTTTTTTTTAGGGATTCATAGTACGGACTTGTTAATTTATTACATTCAGTAATTATATTAAGGAGGAACATACATGAGTATAGGAATGCAAGGATTTTTGGCGTTACTGCCGATTATCGTAGTTGCTATTTTCTTAGTAGGTTTAAGGTGGCCAGCTAGTAAGGCCATGCCATTATCTTATATCACGGTTGTTATAGTTGCTTACTTCGTCTGGGGATTATCACCAGCTCAGATCGCTGGCGGATCATTTAATGGTATTATAGTTGCCATTAGTCTTCTCTATATTATCTTTGGATCCATTCTTGTTTTATATACCGTTATGGAGAGTGGTGCACTTCACCAAATTAAAACAAGTTTGACAGGTATTACTGGAGACAGACGTGTTCAGGTAATCATCGTTGCTTGGTTATTCGGTTCTTTCATCGAGGGAGCATCAGGCTTCGGTACTCCTGCAGCAGTTGCGGCTCCATTATTGTTGGGTCTTGGATTCCCAGCATTTGCTGCGGTTCTTGCAGGTATGATTATCCAGAGTACTCCTGTATCCTTCGGAGCAGTTGGTACTCCTCTGCGTGTTGGTGTCGGTACCGGTCTTGGACAGGGAAATGACACCGTTGTAAATGATTTCGCTGCAGCCATAGGTATTCCTATTGTGGATGGAGCAGGTAATCTTGATGCTATTGCTTATTATGATCAATTTGTAGCAGTATTTGCTCAAAAAACCGCATTGTTGCACTTTGTTGGTGGAGCATTGATTCCTCTTATCCTAATTGCCTTCATGACCCGTCTCTTTGGTAAGAATAAGTCTTACTCCGAAGGTTTGGCTATGTGGCCATTTGCTCTGTTTGCAGCTTTTGCTATGACAATTCCTTATATGATAGTCAATAGTATTTCCTATGAACTTACCTCTATGCTCGGAGGTCTTTCGGGTCTAGTTATCGTTATTATTGCAGCTAAGAACGGTTTCCTTATGCCTAAAGAAGAATGGGACTTCATGGATAAGAAAGACTGGGATCCATCTTGGACCGGTACTCTGGAAGTCAAGTATGTCGAAAAGCCAGGCGGCATGAGCACTTTTATGGCTTGGATTCCTTACATGGGTGTAGCTGGTCTTATCCTGTTCACACGCCTTATACCACCTGTTAAAGCATGGCTTGGTGGTATAGCGATAACCTTCCCCACAATAGGAGGAATCACTCCTAAGTTTGGATTTGCTTATTCCCCTGGAAGTATCTTTATCGTTGTCTCCCTGCTTACTTTCTTTGTCCATGGCATGAAGACAGATGCTTATGCCAAGGCTTGGAAAACAGCGGGCAGAACTATCGTAACTGCTAGTACCGCTCTTATCTTCACCGTACCTATGGTTCAGGTATTCATCAACTCTGGTGGCGGTTCAGCTGGTTACATGAAAATGCCTTACGCTTTAGCAGAAGCTACTTTTGCTCTGGCAGGTGGACTATGGCCGATATTTGCTCCAATCATTGGTGGATTGGGAGCATTCGTTGCCGGTTCCAATACAGTTAGTAACATGACATTCTCTCTGTTCCAATTTAAGACAGCTCAAATTATCGTTGAAAATAATGCAGCATTAGCTCCAATGACAAACATATGGCCGGTATGGGTCGTTGCTCTTCAAGCTATCGGTGGTGCTGCCGGTAACGTTATCTGTATCCACAACGTTGTTGCAGCTTCCGCAGTGGTTGGTTTCGTAGGTAGAGAAGGGGATGTAATCCGCAAAACCTTCGTGGTCTTCCTGTATTATGCGCTCATTCCTGGATCTTTCGGTTATGCTTACCTCTACTGGCAGTCTCAAGGTGCATTTAACTTAGGTACCATAATTCTTGTACTCTTCTACGCCGCAGTTATCTATATCTTAGCTACTAATAAAGCTAGGCTTAAGAAATTAAACGGCGAATTGTAAGATAACAATTCAAGAAGAACTAAAAGTCAATCATAAGGGAAAGAGCGTATGCTCTTTCCCTTTCCCTTTCCCTTTCTTTATTGTAATAAAAAATGTTTTAAACAAATATGTTTTATAATAGTGGTCTGTAAGGTATGATATGGCTAAGAGGTCTAGTAATACATATAAATCGGAGGTTCTCCTTGTGCATGTCGAGCTTAAACCTATAAAAACAAAAAAGATCTATGAAGAAATAGTTGATCAGATTAGACAACTATTAATAGATGGGCATATAAAGCCTGGTGATAAACTTCCATCAGAGCGTGAACTTATAGAGAGTTTCAAAGTAAGCAGATCATCTATCCGAGAAGCACTCAGCGCCTTGGAGATGATGGGGATTCTAGAAGTGCGCACGGGAGAAGGGACTTTTATTAGACATATTCGACCGGAGTCCATGATGACATCTCTGGCTTGGTCGCTTTATCTTGATAAAGGATCAATCTTGGAGATGCTTGAAGTCAGGAAAATGATCGAGGTTCAGGCTGTAGGTTATGCGGCTAAGCGGGCAACAGAAAAGGAAGTAAATCAGCTAAACGAAACATTAGATAAAATGAAAAACAACATTGAAAATATGGGGTCAATTAGTGAGAAGGCCGATATGATGTTTCACTATACGATTGCTGTTGCCACCCAAAATAAAATAACCATTCGCTTAATGGATACAATTTCCGACAATCTTCAACACCTAATCCACGCTACCAGACCTAAGCTTTATGAGGGGAAATATACACCGGAATTATTATATAATGAGCATGAAAAAATATATAAAGCAATTAGAAATAGAGATAGCGAGGAAGCGAGAAAACAAATGCTTGAACATCTTAATGGTGTAGAAAACGAGATTCTAAAGAATATATAGATGTAGACTGCATAAAATGTCGTTAAAAAAATAAAAATTGTTTTTTTTAACGACATTTTAGTGAAAAAAAGTATTTTTAAAGGATCTATTGAAAATAAAAAAACATTGATAAGTTATGTTATCCCTACAAACAAAGCAGGAAAAGCCTGTTCTTTTTTTTGTTGGGTAATATAATAAGATGGTTATATATATTTTGCTAAATGAAACATATATAAATAAATGCTAATATTTGTCGAAAATAACTGAAACATATCAAATATCTGATAGGTTATTAAGTTTATCAAATATTTAGACTATTGTAATTTTAATATGCAATCGTATAAAATATAAAACAACTGGTTAAGTTATATTATCTTTATTTAATATAACATCCAGCGTTTATTCATAATAGGGGGTGGTTAGTTATTGCGATGTTAAAAAAGGGGGGGATGTAGTAAGTTCTCTTGGGTAATTTAGTGATAACAAAATGCACTTCATTATTAGAATTAATTATATCCTAATATCCTATCACTAAATTAATATCTATTTTATGGAATTATTTTAATTATTTTAAGGAGGAACATACATGAGTATAGGAATGCAAGGATTTTTGGCTTTACTGCCGATTATCGTAGTTGCTATTTTCTTAGTAGGTTTAAGATGGCCAGCCAGTAAAGCTATGCCATTATCTTATATCACAGTTGTTATAGTCGCTTATTTCGTCTGGGGATTATCACCAGCTCAGATCGCTGGAGGATCTTTCAACGGAATTATAGTTGCTGTTGGTCTTCTCTATATCATCTTTGGATCAATTCTCCTTCTATATACCATTATGGAGAGTGGTGGTCTTCACCAGATTAGAGAAAGTTTAACTGGTATCACTGGAGACAGACGTGTCCAGGTTATCATCGTTGCTTGGTTATTTGGTTCTTTCATTGAAGGAGCTTCAGGCTTCGGTACTCCTGCGGCAGTTGCTGCTCCATTATTATTGGGTCTTGGATTCCCAGCATTCGCTGCGGTTATCTCCACTATGATCATTCAGAGTACACCTGTTTCCTTCGGAGCAATTGGTACTCCGCTGCGCGTAGGTGTTGGTACCGGTCTTGGTGCAGGAACAGATACTTCTGTCAATGAGTTCGCAGCATCTATCGGTATTCCTATTGTGGATGGTGCCGGTGCTCTTGATTCTGCTGCTTACTATGATAGTTTTGTTGCAGTATTTGCTCAAAAGACTGCATTGATTCATTTCGTCGGTGGATTATTGATTCCGCTTATTCTTGTCGCTTTCCTTACTCGTTTATTTGGAAAGAACAAATCATATTCTGAAGGTCTAGCTATATGGCCTTTCGCTTTATTCGCATCCGTTGCTATGACAATTCCTTACCTGATAGTAAATAGTATTTCGTATGAGCTTACTTCTATGCTCGGAGGTCTCTCAGGTCTGATTATAGTTGTAATCGCAGCTAAGAATGGTTTCCTTATGCCTAAAGAAGAATGGGACTTCTTGGATAAAAAAGATTGGGATCCATCTTGGAATGGTTCCATCGATATCCATTATGTCGAAAAGCCAGGTGGCATGAGCACTTTAATGGCTTGGACTCCTTATCTGGGAGTTGCTGGTCTTATTCTCTTTACTCGTCTGATTGAGCCTATTAAAGCATGGCTTAATACCATCGTAATAACATTCCCAACTATCGGAGGAATCACTCCTAAGTTTGGGTTTGCTTATTCCCCTGGAACTATCTTTATTGTTGTTTCCTTGCTTACCTTCTTTGTCCATGGTATGAAGACAGATGCGTATGCCAAAGCTTGGAAGACAGCTGGTAGAACTATCGTAACTGCTAGTACCGCTCTTATCTTCACTGTACCTATGGTTCAGGTGTTTATCAACTCCGGTGGCGGTTCAGCTGGTTACTTGAAAATGCCTTACGCTTTAGCTGAAGCTACTTTCGCTCTAACTGGTGGACTATGGCCGTTATTTGCTCCAATCATTGGTGGATTGGGAGCATTCGTTGCCGGTTCCAATACAGTTAGTAACATGACATTCGCTCTCTTCCAATTCAAGACAGCTCAAATCATTGTTGAAAACAATTCTGCCTTAGCTCCAATGGCAAGCATATGGCCGGTATGGATTGTTGCACTGCAAGCTATCGGTGGTGCTGCTGGTAACGTTATTTGTATCCACAACGTTGTTGCAGCTTCCGCAGTGGTTGGTTTCGTCGGTAGAGAAGGCGATGTCATTCGCAGAACCTTCATGGTCTTCCTGTACTATGCACTCGTTCCTGGAGCTTTCGGTTATGCTTACCTCTACTGGCAGTCTCAAGGAGCATTCAATTTAGGAACCATACTTCTTGTTCTCTTCTACGCCGCAGTTATCTATATCATAGCTACTAATAAAGCTAGGCTTAAAAAATTAAACGGCGAATTATAAGATAACAATTCAAGAAGAACTAAAGAGTCAATTAGAAAGGGAAAGAGCGACGCTCTTTCCCTTTCCTAATTAATTACTCTTATTTGATCAGTAACTATGGTAAAATGATATAGAATCTAATTCAAACCTTGGAGTTGAAAATATGTTTAAGAAAAAACAGATAGTTTTCCGTTCGAAGAATTGCCTTAATATTAAAAAACCTTATCCTATCGAATGCAGGGCGTGTATAGAATCCTGTCCCCATAAAGCTATTAGTGACAATAAAACGATACAGCTAGATAAATGTACAGAATGTGGAATTTGCATGTCCATATGTCCTAGCGATGGATTTATGGACAAAGACATGGACAATATAGGAGAATATATCTTAGATAGCGAACGAATTATTTTAAATTGTCCCCTAGCAGAACCAGAAGGCTATGAAATATCTTGTCTGGGAATGCTAGATCAGGATGCTTGGACGATGTTGATGATTCGTGCGGGAGACCATGAGGTTAAGATATTGACAGGTGAATGTGGAGCTTGTCCTGATAAACAAGCTTGTGCAGTCAGCGTGGGCTTTTTTAAGGAGATTCATGAGGCTTGGCCGGATCATCCGCGAGTGGAAATAGAAGTTGTTCCTAGTAAAGGTGATGGTAAGTCGGCTAATACAAATGTAAAAAACCTAAGAGGAACAGCAAAAAAAAGAATTAGCTTGCGAGAACAAGGGCGAAAAAAGGTTAAAGACCTATTTCCTGATATTATGGCTGAAGAATCTTACCCGATTCCAAAAACACGCGAATGGATTGCTGAAGCATTTACATCGAACCAAGAACTAAAAATTCCGTATAAAACAATTAAAGTAAACGATAAATGTACCGGTTGTGGGGTGTGTTCCAAGATTTGTCCTCAGAATGCTTTGAGACAGACTCAGACTGATGACGAAATCCTCCTAATATATGAACCACTAAAATGTGTTCAGTGTGAAAGATGTGTCGATATCTGTGGTCCGGAAGCAATGAGAATAGAGTACGTATCTCTATCATCCAAATATATTACTGGAAAAATTCTGCTCTGTGAGACAACTGCTAGGTATTGTACGAAGTGTGAAAAACAAATATTCCACCATCTTGAACCAAGATTATGTATGGCTTGTGCAGCGAAGGATCCTGCCCTCAAAGGTGTCCTATATTAGATGTCTGGAATTAAGTATATGAATTATATAATAAAGAAATTGGAACAATAATATAATGGCTATAATTATTTGCAGTAAGAAGGTAAAGATATGTCCGCTAAGAAGATAATCGTTGTCGGTGGTGGGGCAGCCGGTATAATGGCTGCAGGACAAGCATCTTCTAACGATATAGAAGTGACGTTGATTGAGAAAAAAAATAGATTAGGAAGTAAGATAGCTATTTCTGGCAAAGGAAGATGTAATCTGACAAACGCCGGTGATATCGCTAGCTTCGTTAGTTACTATCCTGGAAATGGTAAGTTTTTATTTGCCTCTTTAAAAGAACTTGATAATTACGAACTTATTAAATTTTTTGAAAAATATAAAGTAAAAACGAAGATAGAACGTGGAGGAAGGATATTCCCGGAAGCTGATGATTCAGAAGTAATAGTCAAGGCATTGAAGAAATATTTGACCGACTCAGGAGTTAATATTACTTGTGGTCAACAAGTAAAAAAAATAATTATAAATGATCAAAAAGTCCAGGGTGTTCAACTAGAAGGCTCAGAAGAAATAATTAGAGCGAATTCAGTGATTGTTGCTACGGGCGGATCATCTTATCCAGGGACTGGGTCAACTGGAGATGGTTATTTGTTTGCTAAGCAGGCCGGTCATAAAGTTATTGAACCCTTACCAGCACTTGTGCCCTTACGTACTCTGGAGGAATGGCCAAAGACTCTCTCAGGGCTGACTCTTCGCAACGTAACAGCGTCTATCTGGGTGGATGGACGGAAAAAAGGGGAAGAGTTTGGGGAGATGTTATTCACTCATTTTGGGCTATCCGGGCCGATTATCCTGACATTAAGCAGAATTGCTTCCCATGCACTACAGGAAACACAAGAAGTTCAGATTAAGATAAATCTTAAACCTGCTCTCACTATAGAACAACTGGATCATCGCCTTCAGAGAGACTTCGATAAATATAAGAATAAACAGTTCCATAACTCCTTAGATGATCTTCTTCCCAAAAGTATGATCCCAGTCATAATTAAGTTATCTGAGATAAATCCCGATAAACCTGTTAATGAACTAAAAAAAGAAGAAAGAAAAAGACTTGTATATCTCTTTCAAAATCTGTCGTTGAACATCACTTCTACTCTTGGAATGGGAGTAGCTATTGTCACTGCGGGCGGGGTAGATGTCAAACAGATAAATCCGGCAACCATGGAATCACGGCTAGTTAAAGGGTTGTTTTGGGCCGGTGAAGTTATCGATATAGATGGACTCACTGGTGGATATAACTTGCAAGCCGCGTTTTCTACTGGTTATAAAGCCGGAAGAAGGGCCGCTGAATATGTATTGACAACGGTCTGACAAATATTTCACGTGCATACATATTACTGAGGTGAAATATGATGCGTTGGAATAAAAAACGTACCTTTCCGCAAAGAGTCTCCTTCTTACAACGATTAGAAGGTAGGATAATAAGAATTATGGTATTGAGTGTAGTGCTGTTAGCTTTGTTTCAAATGAAGTCTGTCATGGACCCTGTGGACTTCTATCTTAAATTTAGTGGGGATATCGATGCGCCGGCTTTCAAGTATCAATATTACATCGATGAAGCCTTTAAAGAGGACAATAAGAATAATGAGTTAGTTAGATTAATATTTATGACGACTCCGGAGAACTCGCCGGTTAAAGTCTGGCAAAATGATAAACTTGTGGGAACTATAAGTAAAGATAGAGAAAGTTTTGAATTACAACCAGGGTCCGTATCTTTAGACGCCACAGAGATTTCTTATCCAGTAACCGTAGAAATAATTCTAAATCAAACTAGATACAATCTTGATTTAGATGGAGATAGTAAGAGCTTTGATGTTCAGCTTAAGTCTCCCGCTGCCTCATAAGGACATTTTTGATATAGGAAGAGGAATTCCATAGGTTTTGGAGAATGACATATACACATTAATAAAAGCTACCATAATACATAAAAATAAATGTAAAAAGATGAGGGACAAAATCTAATGCACTGCAAAGATGCTACAATAAATTAGTATATACCATTGCTTCTTAGACACTAAAGATTGGAGAACTATAATGGCGGAAAGCAAAACAATTGCCCTAGCAGCCTTAAGGATGGCTATGAGTGAGACAAGGGAAGAAGAAAGTGCCTTGAAACAGCAGTATCTATTAAAAGGCATTAAAACTGTTGCTGTAGATTATGGTGGAGACTATTTAGCATCTATCAAAAAGTTAATTGAAAGAGCGATTGTTGCTTCCAAACGTGAAGGTGTAATTAAAGATACCCATGGGGATGAAGGTGCGGTTGCTGGTGCTACGAGGGAAGCTTTGAATCAAGTTATGATTAAAGCCGCTGGTCTCAATATCGGTGGCAAGATTGGTATTGCTCATAAAGGTGAGCATCTTAGTGTAGCAGTTTTTTTTGGTGTTGGTTTACTTCACTTAGACGAAGTAGCAGTAGGTTTAGGGCATAGGGTTGCCCCCAAGTCCTGAATATAACAAGACTGATGAACCCATAGAATACATCGCACTCTTCGATGGAGTGTCTTTTTATATTAATATTAATACTAAATGAAAAAGGGTATAAGCAATGATCGCAAAAGGATTTAGTTATGGTTTACAGAAGTCTATATCAATCGGGATAGGGTATGCTCCAGTAGCTTTGACGTTTGGGATTCTTTCATTACAAAACGGTTTAACTGTTTGGGAAGCAGGATTAATGTCCTTGTTCGTTTTTGCAGGGGCTGCGCAGTTTATTGCCATCCAACTTATTGGTCAGGGAGCTACTATTTGGATTATTGGACTAACAACTTTGGTAGTGAATATTAGACATATTCTGATGAGCTTTTCTATGATAAGGTTTTTCTCCGGTATTTCTTTGGGGAGGTTGTCCCTTTTAGCCCAGGGATTAACAGATGAGAGCTTTGTGCTGAATTCTAAGCTATTAGAAGACATTAGAACGCCGGAAGAGCGAAGTAGAGTAGCTTTGGGTGTTAATGTAGGCGCCTTCCTTTCTTGGGTCATATTCACTTTTGTCGGAGCTTGGTTAGGTAACCAAATGAATATTACTTTTTCGGGTTTTAATTTTGCTCTTTTGGCCCTTTTTATTGTATTAACTGTAGGGATAGTCAATCGAAGCAATGTATTTACGTATTTATTCGCAGGTATATTAGCTATAATATTAAAAATGCTTATACCTGGAAAGGTTTATTTACTTTTAAGTGTTGCTATCGCGGCTACTGTTGGTGCTTTGATAGAATATTATCGTGAATCTAAAGAGAATTTGGAGATCAAGCATGAGTAAAGAGATTGTTCTAATTATTTTGTTCATGACTGTTGTAACCTATGGGGCAAGAGTCATACCTTTTATCCTTTTTCGAAACATTTCCTTAGGGGGATTTTGGAAATCATTTATCACACTTGTTCCGGTTGCTTTATTAGCAGCATTAGTTATACCAGAGCTTATAATCTCTCCGGAAAATAGTATACGCCTACTAAATCCATTTCTAGTTGCAGGGATTTGCACCTTCATCTTTGCCAGAAGGGTATCGAATTTGTTTTATTCTATTCTATTCGGTATGATTGTTTTTTGGGGTTTTGATAAAATAATATAAGCTCTGCTAGGAGCTTATATTATTTGACGTCTAAGTTTTAATCCCTATGCATCAGGTTCATGGGAGGACATGTAATCTTCATAATTTAGATCTCTGTTAGTTAGTTTTCCAATATGACTCTGAAGACTTGAACCATATTTTTTGTAAGATAAACCTAGGGCAAATCCCCCTAGCATTGCAGTACTGAGCAGAATCCAATTCGTATCGGATTTTTTAGAATTAAACATTTTAGCAAAGCCTCCTTCACTAGCGGTTATTTGTTAATTTTTGTTGATAATGTACTATTTTCAATTTGCAAAGTATTGTCATGTTTATTATGTTATGGATTGACTAAAAATAAACAAGGATAATTTTTCAAAAAGGAGGATGAAGAATGACAAGTGATGATAAAAGAAGCCAAGAAGAGCTTGGCCAGGAAAGTCACAGTAAGATAGATGTAGAAAGAAACACAGAAATGCCCTCACTAAATGCTAAAGTATTATTATTTGTATTCATAGGAATAATTGCAGTATTCGTCATGACCATGATCGTTAACGGCTATATATTTCGCTATACCACGGAAATAAAAACTGGTTATTATTTATCTATATTGGTATCTAACTTTTTATTTCTTATGGTAATTATAGTGACAAAGCTTGTTAAGAAGTTGTCGTGGGCGAGTTTAGGCTGGAATAAAGTAAAATTTATCAAATCTCTGAAGGTTGTATTTAAAGTTTGGGCAATTATTTGGATAGCCCATATTATTTATATGTTAGTGATATTTGCGATGGGTATTACTCCCCCTGAGAATGCCCTTACGGAGCTATTAGAGAAACCTAATCTTTTAATGCTGTTAGCAAATGTGCTCTTGATAGCTGTGGTTGCCCCCATAATCGAAGAAACTTTGTTCAGAGGATTATTATTCGCTGGGTTAAGGAATTACTTTGGTATCTGGACAGCTATAGTTATTAGTGCGGTGATCTTTTCTTCTCTCCATTTTGAATTAATTGGATTTTTTCCTAGATTCGCTTTAGGAGTGGGTCTTGGTTATCTCTATGTTAAGAGTGGCTCTATTTATCCATCCATTGGCTTACATAGCCTCAATAACCTCATTGCTGTCTTGATTATTTCTACTGTATGATACATGTGGTATAATTGATAAAGAATTCTTGAGGATGGAGCGTTAAATGACAAAGACTTCCAGGAACAACCTACAACTCGCAATAGATGGACCGGCAGGGGCTGGTAAAAGCACAGTGGCTCAAATGGTTGCCCATGAATTAGGAATGTTTTATTTGGATACTGGTGCCATGTATAGGGTCATCTCATATAAGGTTCTGAAAAATCGTGTTTTACCAGAGGACGAGTTGGCAGTAACGAAGATTGCACAAGAGACAGAAATTGCTTTTGACCATAGTAATAGAGATATTGTTCTTTGTGATGGTGAGATAGTCAGTAATCAGATTAGAACTCCTGAAGTAAGCAGAACTGTTTCTATTGTTGCGGCTTACGCTGGTGTAAGAGAACAGCTTGTAAAGAGTCAACGTCTAGAAGCTGCAAAAGGTAATGTAGTTATGGATGGTAGAGATATCGGTACTTTTGTACTACCAGATGCAGATATTAAGATATTCTTAACTGCCTCAACAGAAGAACGTGCCACAAGGAGGCTCCAGGAGATTAAAGCTACTGGAATTGATACTACTTATCAGGAAGTACTAAAGGATATGAAAAATAGGGATCGTTCGGACTCAGAAAGAGAACATTCTCCTCTTAGGCCTGCTGAAGATTCCATAATAATTGATACAACGCAATTATCCATTGAAGAAGTAGTAAAGAAGATTGTATCCTTAGTATTAAATACTCGTAATGCCAAATAATATATAATAAGAAGGAATTTTGTCTTTTTCAGCGAAACTATTTGTATACTATAAAGGAGGGCAGTTTTAAAATTGAGAATAATACGGGCAGAGAAGGCAGGATTCTGTTTCGGTGTCAAGAGAGCTATGGATTTAGCTGAAAGGGCAATAATTAGCGACAGTACCGCGTCTTTGGGACCGCTCATTCATAATCAACAAGTCGTGGATTATCTCAAGCAAAAAGGAATTGAAGTTACTAATTCACTCGAAGAATTAAAAACAGGGCAACAGCTTGTTATAAGATCACACGGGGTGCCTCCAAATATTTATCGAGAGGCAGAAAAAAAGGGAATAAAAATTGTTGATGCCACTTGTCCTTATGTACAAAAGGCTCAAGGACTAGCTGCAAAATCATCTAAAGAGAGTCGTATTATAGTAATTGGAGATAAGAATCATCCTGAAGTCATAGGGCTTTTAGGATGGGCAGGCGATAATTCTCAAGCAATTGAGACTATTGACGAAGCAAGAAACCTTCCCTTTTATCCGAGTATTGCGGTTTTGGCTCAGACCACTCTGCCCATGAATATTTTTACAGATATTACTGAAGAACTCCGAGTACACACTGATATCCTTTTGGTTCACAATACCATATGTAGGGCCACCGAAGAGAGACAAGCTTCAGCACATAAGCTTTCAGAGAAAGTTGATGTTATGGTTGTTGTAGGTGGACGTACTAGCTCAAATACTCGAAAGCTAAGAGATATTTGTTGCAAAAAAACAAAAACATATTTAATAGAAACAGTTGATGAATTACAGGAGATCTGGTTTAGAAAAGCAAAAAATGTGGGTCTGACAGCTGGAGCTTCTACACCGGATTGGATTATCGAGGAGGTTTACACAAAAATGACAGAAATTCTAGAAAACAAAGATGAGGCTTTAGAAGAGGATTTAAGAGTAGAAAAGCAAGAAGAAACAATCGTACCCACGGATGAGAATAGTGACGAGAATTTTATGAGCAACTTAGAAAAGGAATTACCACGAATTTATGGTGGCGCTATTGTCAAAGGGACGGTAGTAAAAATAACCAGTGATGAAGTTTTCGTTGATATTTCCTGGAAATCTGAAGGTGTTATACCTATTGATGAACTTTCGTCTACAAAGGTTACGGATATAAATGATATCGTTAAAATAGGCGACACTGTAACTGTAATGGTAACTAGGGCTGAGAGTAATGAAGGATATACGATGCTTTCCCGTCGTCGCGCTAGTGAGATAGAGGCAAGGGAAAAATTAGCTGAGCTGGCAGAGACCAAAGAGGAAATACAAGCTAAGGCTACCGAGGTGGTTAAAGGTGGTTTGCTCGTAGATCTTGGCATGAGAGGGTTTGTACCAGCCTCTCAAGTAGATGTAGGTTATGTAGATGATTTAAGTAAATATGTTGGACAAACATTAAGGCTACGTATTATAGAATTTGATGCTTCGAAAAGAAAACTTGTCCTTTCTCAAAAAGCTATCCTAGCTGAAGAGCAAAAAGGAAATAGAGATAAGCTTTTAGAGACTCTTAAAGAGGGCGATGTAATAAAGGGAAAGGTTCGTCGTCTAGCAACATTTGGTGCGTTTGTGGATATAGGCGGAATCGATGGTCTTTTACATGTTTCGGATATGGCTTTTTCCCGAGTAAATCATCCATCAGAGATTGTGAACGTTGATGATGAAGTAGATGTACAAGTTCTAAATATAGACAAAGAAAAGGGTAAGATATCTTTGGGACTTAAGCAATTGCGAAATAACCCTTGGACAGATATTAGTGACAAATATCCAGAAGGCTCAATTGTCCAAGGAAAAGTAGTACGTATCGCTCCTTTTGGCGCTTTTGTAACATTAGAAGATGGAGTGGACGCGCTGATTCATATTTCTCAACTTGCAGATCACAGAGTGAATAGAGTTGAAGATATAGTCAAAGTTGGCGAAGAGGTCTCTGCTAAAGTAATCGAGTGCAAACCTGAAGAGAAGAGAATAAGCTTAAGTATTCGTGAGACTCTGGCTGATTCTCAGAAGGCCGTTGAGCAAGAGGCTTTAGAAAGCCAGCAAGAAATACCATCTGTAACAATTGGTGATGCTGTTGGTGATATTGATCAGAGTGATAATGAATAAGATCTTATTCTTAAAACTAGAATGTTATGACTTCTTGCTTTAATAATGGGGCAAGAAGTCTTTTTCTAAGGCCAAGGAGGGCCTAATGCTATGGTGCCTACTTATTTTTATTTAACAGGAGGGCAAGAGAGTGTCTGCACGGAAGAGTAAACCTCAAAAGCCGGATTTTGTTCTCTTATTCGTTGCAGGTTTTATCGTAGCCGTTGGATTAATTATGGTGTTAAGTTCTAGCTCATTATTTGCTTTCCAACACAACGATAATTATTATCACTTGTTTTACAAACAGCTTCAGTGGGCAATCGTAGGGCTTATAGCCATGTGTGCTGCTATAATTTTCCCGTATAATAAATGGAAGAAGCTTTCCGGAATAGGCATAATAATTACATTGATACTACTTTTACTTGTTGAATATAGTGATTTCGCGGTTACGGTTAAAGGCTCTGCGCGGTGGCTTGAAATTGCGGGCTTTACCATTCAACCATCAGAAATAGCGAAACTTTCTTTGATTCTTTTTTTCGCTTATACCCTTACTCGTTATCAAGTAAAAAGATTTAGAGATATTATTTTACCTCTTACGGTTATGGCTCCTATACTCTATCTGATATATAAACAGCCTGACTTGGGTACAACTATCGTGATATTGCTTACTTGTGGCGTTATGCTTTTGATGACGGAGTTATCTATCGGTTATTTTCTGACTGCCATTCCTGTGCTTGGATTTTCTGGATACTATCTTATTAAGGGTAATGAATACCAATGGAACAGGATATTGGGATGGCTCTATCCTTGGGAATATGCTACATCACATGGGTATCAGATAGTTAATGCGGAGATGGCTTTTGGGACAGGAGGATTATTCGGAATAGGTATAGGGCGAAGTACAGAGAGTTATGGCTACTTGCCGGAAAGCTATACAGATACTATTTTTGCAGTCATAGGTGAAGAATTTGGTTTCTTTGGGACTTCAGTAACCCTTGCCTGCTTTATTATCTTAATAGCGAGGGGTTATTACATATCAAGGCAATGTGCGGATCCTTTTGGTAGATTACTAGGTTTTGGGATTACTTCCTTGCTTGGAATTCAAATAGCGGTCAACCTTTGTGTTGTGACAGGGTTAACACCAGTCACCGGGATTACCTTACCACTTATTTCTTATGGCGGGAGCTCGCTTGTGATAACAATGGTTCAGATTGGAATTTTATTAAATATTTCCCGTTATAAGGGAATGCCTAAAACCTGAATGAAGATGATATAATCGGCAATAATTTATATATGAACAATAAAGATTAGGGATGGGTTGAATTGAGTAATGGATTAGTAGTTTCCAAGGTTATAAAGGGCAGTATCGCGGCTGAAATGGAGATTGAGCCTGGTGATATAATCATGAAGGTTGGGGACTATGATGTAACCGATATTATTGATTTGCAGTACTATACCTCCAGTGATGAGTTTATAATGTTTATTAAAAAAGAGAATAGTGAGATATGGGAGCTTGAGATAGAAAAGGAACCAGGAGAATTGATTGGGATAGAAGTATGCTCTGTTAGTGTTGATGGACTGAAAAAATGCTCCAATAACTGTGTGTTTTGTTTTGTAAGACAGATGCCCCCAGGTATGAGAGATTCCCTCTATGACAGAGATGATGATTATCGATTATCTGTCACTCAAGGAAGTTATATAACGTTATCTAATCTTAAGTCGGAAGATTTCCAAAGAATAATCGATATGCATATTAACCCTTTATATATCTCTGTCCATGCTTGGCGTCCAGAAGTCAGACGGAAATTGATGAAAAATCTCAAGGCTGGTGATCTTCCAGAACAAATAAAGCACCTGACAGATGCGGGGATAATGCTACATACTCAAGTGGTATTAGTACCAGGGTATAATGATAATGAGGTATTAGAAGAGACTGTCGAAAATCTAGCTTCTTTATATCCTTCTGTTCAATCCATAGGGATAGTACCTGTCGGTTTAACAAAGTTCAGAAATGACTTGCCAGACATTAGAACTGTCACCAAAATAGAAGCACAAAAAATTCTGGATAGGGGTAGTCTTTGGCAGCAAAGATATAAAAGCAGAACAGAAAAAAATCTTGTTTATTTTTCCGATGAGTTTTACGTTTTGGCGGGTAAGGATTTTCCAAAGCCAGCAGAATATGATGATTTTCCACAATTGGAAAATGGAATAGGGATGGCCAGTCTTTTTAAAGACGAAGTATATGAATACATCTCATTTTTACCTAAAGATATTTTACCTAAAAGAATTCACCTTGTAACAGGTGTATCCGCGGTAGAATTATTTAGAAATATCGTTGGTGAGCTAAGTTTCATAAAGGGACTAACATTAACTATTCATGAGATCGTTAACGACTATTTCGGCGCGACGGTTACAGTTGCAGGGCTTTTAACAGCTCAAGATATTGCTAGACAACTGGGTGATTTGAAAGGTGAGGATTTTCTAATTCCTAGCGTAATGCTCAAGGCAGATGAAGATATTTTTCTGGATGGATATAGCATTTCTTGGCTGGAAGAACAGGTAAATGGTAGGGCAGTGATAATCAAAAATAATGGAATATCCTTTCTCGAGGGCATAATAGGTAGAAGGTTAGTTGGAGGTAATGAATAATGAACAAGCCTATAGTGGCGATAGTTGGACGTCCCAATGTTGGGAAATCAACTTTATTTAATAGAATAGTAGGTGGCCTAGTTGCTATCGTGCAAGACACACCAGGGGTTACACGGGATAGATTATATTTTGATGCCGAATGGCTAGGAAGAAAATTCACCCTTATTGATACTGGTGGTATAGAGTTTAAAGATCAAACAACTCCTCTATCAACTCAAATGAAGAAACAGGCAGAAATGGCTATCGAAGAATCAGATGTCGTTGTTTTAATAGTTGATGCCCAAACCAAATTAACTCCTGATGATATGCAGATAGCTAAATATTTAAGAAAAGCTGGAAAACCTATTCTTCTAGTGGCTAATAAAGTAGAGAATTTTACGGACTTTCCAATGGAGGCCCATGAGTTTTTAGCTTTAGGTTGTGGAGATCCTCTTCCTGTCTCGGCGGTACATGGCCTTAATATTGGAGACCTCCTCGATACTGTAGTATCATGGTTTCCAGATGAAATAGCTGAGGACTATGACCCGGATATCGTTAAAATTGCTGTTATTGGAAGACCAAATGTTGGAAAATCTTCACTTGTAAATATGCTCTTGGGTGAAGAAAGAGTAATAGTAAGTGATATTCCAGGGACAACCAGGGATGCCATAGATACCCCGTTTATATATGAAGAAAAACCGTACATCATTATTGATACTGCAGGTATTAGGCGTAAGAAGAAAATAGAAGAACTAACTGAAAACTATAGCGTTATCCGTTCTTTTAGGGCTGTTGAGAGAGCTGATGTAGTGCTTATGTTATTAGACCCTATCGAAGGAATTACAGACCAAGATAAAAGAATAGTTGGTTATGCTCATGAAGTCGGAAAAGCGATAATACTTATTATTAATAAATGGGATCTTGTAGAGAAGGACGATAAAACCTTAAATAAGTTTGAAAAGCAGTTAAGGGAAGATTTACCGTTCATTCAGTATGCCCCAACTCAATTTATCTCAGCAAAAACTGGACAAAGAGTACATAAGATTATGGAACTGGTTGAATTTGTTGCTGAACAGAATAGTATGCGTATTCAAACCAGCACACTTAACGATATGCTCCGCGAATGGGTACATCTGAATCCACCGCCTTCAAGTAAAGGAAAACGTTTGAAAATTTTGTATGCTACGC
>JAGXFZ010000011.1 GCA_024637055.1 Gracilibacter sp.
ACTTTAAGCTGAATTTTTACTTGGGTATCTGCTTCTGAGGCCATCTGCTCTAGAGTAAGTATCCAATCTAGCTGAGATACTGTTAGCTGTATTTCTTCTTTTATAGCCTCAGGCCAGTCCTGGGAATCTGAAGGCCCTAACACAAGGATATCTTCTTCAATACCATGTTCCCTAAGAGTTAAAGCCTCAGCTACAGTTGTTACAGCAAAAGCTTTACATCCTTCTTCTTGCAAAGCTTTTGAGACTTCAACAGCGCCTAGGCCATAGCCATCTCCCTTGACGACCGCCATTACTTGGCTTCCTGTCTCAAGAAATGATACTACTTGTCTATAGTTATGTTTAACAGCATCTAAATCCACTTCTACCCATAGGTCCGACATTGTTTTCCCTCTTTAGCACTTATTGTGCGTTTATTTATCCCCGCCTAAGTAAACGCACGAGGATACTTTTTAATTTACTTGAGTATAATCTTTCTGCCGACGTCCAGACAGAATACATAAAAGGCCTATATACGTAATCCCATTCACCGATGAATTCTATAAACTCTCCATTGAAACCTTTTTTAAATTTGTATAATCCATACAGAGGGTTGTCTTCAGTTAGATCACCAGAGACTCCTCGAAAATCATAAAGCGTACATCCTTTTTCTTTAGCCCAACGTATCATTTCCCACTGGATTAGATAATTTGGCATAACATTACGATGTTTATTAGAGGATGCTCCATAGATATACCAGGTTTTTTCCCCTGTAATGAAGGCTAATGTTCCTGCAATAGTCTTACCTTCATATTCTGCAATAAATAATTGACCAAAGTCTGCAGTTACAAGGGTATCGTATAAGTCTTCAAAATAAGTATACGACCTCACTAAGAAATTATCTCTCTCCGTCGTTTCTTTAAGAACTCTGTAAAACTCCGGCAGGTCTTCTCTTGATCCAATCCGTATTGTAACTCCTTTTTTTAAAGCTAGGCGGATATTATAACGGGTTTTTTGATTCATATTGGCCAAAAGAGCTTCTTCATCCCCCGAGATATCAAGGCGAAAGACATACTTAGGTTGGACTCCCTCGAAATTCTTTCCTGTATCCAGTTGTCTAAATCCTTGTGTTTGAAGATAATCTTTCAACCATTCTTCACTAGAGGGGATATCCGGATCTATTTTCAATAGAATCGCTTTCTCCTTTTGGGCAAGGGTCTGAATGGCCTGGAAAACAGCATCTATCTTTAGGCGATCGTTTAAATCAACAACAGGGCCACGAGGACAATAAAAAATGGGGGCTCCTATAAAAGGGAGTTTTCTTTCAAGAACAGTAGCAGCCGCAACTATTTCACCCTCTTCTTCCAATATCAGCCTCCAAGGACTCCATCCTGTCCGCCCCTTTATATCTCCCCATTCCCAAGTCTGCATAGAATGTCCTTTAGGATGATTGCTAATGAAGGAATTGAATCTTCCTTTGTCTTCTTGCCCGATCCATCTGGCTGAGTATTGCATAGTTCTACCTCCTAAAGGGATTATTGCCATCTACTTATAAGTGCAAACAAAAAAGGGTAAAACCAATACGCCCCGATTACTTAAAACCGATTGTACTGGTCAAGGTTTAAAAATGTTAAAATTTTATATTTCCAGGGTAGCCATAATAAATTGTTTAAACAGTGGGTGAGGTCTATTGGGGCGAGATTTAAATTCTGGATGAAACTGCGAGGCTACAAACCAAGGATGGTCAGGAAGCTCTATAACTTCTACTAATCTTTCATCTGGAGATGTGCCTGAAAATGATAATCCATTTTCCTCTAGAACATCCCTAAAGTGGTTATTCACCTCGTAACGGTGACGATGTCTCTCATATATCACTTCATCGAGATAAGCTGAATGGACAGCACTATCTTCCTTTAACTTAACAGGGGAAATGCCTAGACGCATTGTCCCACCCAAATCTTCGACTTCTTTTTGCTCGGGAAGCAGATCTATAACCGGATAGTTCGTATGAGGATCGAATTCCGTGCTATTAGCTCCTTGCATTCCACAAACGTTTCTCGCGAACTCTACAACAGCGCATTGCATTCCCAAGCAAATCCCGAGATATGGAATTTTATTCTCTCTGGCATACTGAATTGCTTTAATTTTACCTTCAATACCTCTGTTTCCAAATCCCCCTGGAACTAGAATACCTTTTACTCCCGAAAAGACGTCACTTAAAGAGATAGCTTCGTCTTCTAGTTCTTCCGAGTTTATCCAGCGGATCTTTACTTCTGCTCCCTGTTCTATCCCGGCATGGCGTAATGATTCAGCTACACTGAGGTAAGCATCGGGCAAAGCTATATATTTCCCTACTACAGCAATCTCGGTATATTTACAAGGAGATTTAATCTTTTTAACCATCTTCTCCCACTCTACCATATCAGCTGGAGGAGCCTGTAAACCTAAGATATCAAGGACTATATCATCCATACCTTCTTTCTGAATAAGAAGAGGAACTTCATAAATAGTGGAGGCATTATTAGCGGTAATGATTGCTTCCTCATCAATATCACATAATAAGGCTAATTTTTCCTTAATGTCGTTCGTGATACTATGTTCAACCCTACAAACTAAAATATTAGGCTGGATCCCTATCCCTCTTAATTCCTTAACCGAGTGCTGGGTTGGTTTGGTTTTAACCTCTCCAGTGACCGATAGGTAAGGTAAAAGAGTTACATGAACATAGCAAACGTTTTCCCTGCCCATATCGCCTCGAACCTGGCGGATAGCCTCAAGAAACGGGAGAGATTCTATATCACCAACAGTGCCACCGATTTCGGTAATAACTATATCTGGATTACTCTCATTGGCGACCCTGTAGATTCGTTCTTTAATCTCATTTGTAATATGAGGAATTACCTGGACGGTTCCACCTAAGTAATCACCTTTACGTTCCTTAGTTATAACTGACCAGTAAATCTTTCCGGTAGTTACACTACTACTCTTAGACAAAGGAACGTCAATAAACCTTTCATAGTGACCAAGATCCAAATCTGTCTCAGCTCCATCATCAGTAACGAAGACCTCACCATGTTGATAAGGGCTCATCGTTCCAGGGTCAATATTTATATAAGGGTCAAATTTTTGAATAGCCACCTTAAGTCCTCTGTTCTTGAGAAGACAGCCCAAGGAAGCCGCCGTTATTCCTTTGCCTAGGGAACTTACCACTCCTCCGGTAACAAAGATAAATTTCGTCATTCTTCTTTACCCTTTCTTTATTGGAAGTTACATTCTTTCTGGTGCGGATACTCCCAGAATTCCTAAAATATTAGCTAATACTTGTTTTGTAGACTTAACCAGTCCTAAACGCGCTATGCGAAGGTCATTATCCTCAATTAGAACACGCTGACTGTTATAAAAGCTATGAAATAAAGCTGCTAAATCAAGCACATATCTGGCTAATCGGTGCGGTTCAGCCATTTTGGCAGAGGTAGCAATTTCTCCAGGTAAATCTGCAATTTTTTTCAGTAGTTCTCTTTCCTCGGCAGAGCTGAGAAGGGATAATTGTTTTTTATCAGGATTAATATGCGTATCGTAACCTTGTTCCGTCGCTTGCCTTAGGATACTGCAAAGTCGAGCATGAGCATACTGAACGTAATATACTGGATTATCGGCAGATTGAGATTTGGCTAAATCCAAATCAAATTCTACTGGCGAATCTGGGTCACGTAAAATGAAATAAAATCTCGCTGCATCTTTGCCCACTTCATCCATGAGTTCTCGTAGCGTAATATATTGGCCGGAACGTTTAGACATCTTTACGACCTCTCCACCCTGGATCAGCCTAACCAACTGCATAAGAATTATCTGTAAGCTATCAGGGTTATATCCCAGAGCTTGCATAGATCCTTTCATTCTTGCTACATGGCCATGATGGTCTGCACCCCAAATATTAATAACTTTATGGAAGCCCCGGTGAAACTTATGGCGGTGATAAGCAATGTCTGCTGCGAAATAAGTAGGCACTCCATTACTACGAATTAATACCTCGTCTTTTTCATCGCCAAGTAAAGTTGATTTAAGCCATAAAGCTCCTTCTTTTTCATAGATGTAGCCTTTTTTCTCCAACTCACTTGTAGTATCTCGTACATAACCAGAGTCATGTAACGTTTGTTCACTAAACCATTCATCGTAAAAAATGCCAAAATCTTCCAATGTAGATTTGATGTCTTGCAATTTTTCTTCTAATGCTTGGCGGACCAATGATTCCCGGCGGAGCTCTTCTTCCATAGAGATATATTTATCTCCGTCTTTTTCTATTATCATTCTCACAGTCTTGATAAGGTCTTCACCATGATAGCCAGCCTCTGGGAAAGGCACATCATGGCCTAACTGTTGGAGATAACGTGCTTCTAGAGAAAGGGCAAAATTATGAATTTGATTACCTGCATCATTGATATAGAATTCTCTGCTCACATCATAACCTGCCATAGTAAGGATGGCTGCTAAACTATCTCCAAGAGCAGCCCCTCTGGCATTTCCCATATGCAATAATCCTGTAGGATTAGCACTAACAAACTCAACCTGTAATTTTTGTCCTTTACCAATGTCCACAGAGCCATATTTGTCTTCCAGTAATAGGACCTCAGGAATAACACCGGTTAGCCAACTGGAGTCTAGGTGAAAGTTGATAAATCCAGGGCCTGCTATCTCGCCCTTAGCAATCCAGGTATCGGTTAATTCCATGTTTTCCAAGATAATATTAGCAATATCCCTAGGAGCTTTTCGGCACTGTTTCGTTAAGATCATAGCAAGATTTGTTGCCAAGTCTCCCAGTTGGCGTTCTCGTGGCTCCTCAAGCACGAAAGGTGGAAGTTCATCATATGCTAATTGTCCTTTAACTCTGGCTAGATTAGCAGCTTCTTCTAGATGAACATATATCTTATCTTTTATTTTTTCGTAGAGGCTCATAGAATTCTCCTTAATACAAATTTTTACCAAAATGCTTGTCAAAATCAATAAATAATTATAGACAATTTATAATAAAAATTTTAATACATTTTGTCCTAAAATACTAGCATTAACATCTTTGACCACAATTTAAATGAATTATGCATTCTTAATAATAAGTTAAGCAGAGAAAGACAACTCTTCTCTGCTTAACTATTTAAACACCTATATCATTTTAACTATTATCCTTAAGTTTTTCAAGTTGTTTATTAGCAATGTTTTTTACTGTAATAATTTTCCTCTTGGAGTTTGAATCACTCTACTTATCTTTTCTTCAGCGCCATTCGTTGCATTAATATAGACTATATATTCTTCCCCATAACTTGTACCTACAAATTCATAGCAGTAAGCTTCCTGGGTACCTATCTTGGCGATCACTGCCATGCTACTCTCTTTAACCTGGAAATTTTTATCTAATTTAGCACTAGCTTCTTCTAAACTTAATACGCTATTGAATTCTCGACTATGGTGGAATGCATAGTACGGAGTACTATCGAAGCCAACCAGTTGACCATTGTCTGTTGCTATAATAAGTCTTAGTTTGTCTGGATAGACTTTAGCGCTCCCTTGAACGAGAACAGCATCGATTTGGAACGTTCCGCCAAGATCTTGAGTAGTAGTAATAACCATAGAAGACCATCCCAATTTTTTTAAAATCTCTTTGGCCTTTCCAACTGTTTCCTCAAGACCTAGTTTACGTTCATTGTTTTCTCGTTGATCACGATAGATAGTTACAATGCCACCTTGTTTAGTTACTTCCATATAGGTATCGTTGTACTTAAAATTAAATCCGCCCATAGGTCCTTGAGATTGCCCCGACAACTCCGGGGAAGCATCTTTATAACCTACTTTCTGCAGAAATTCTTTAGCAACAGAAATTGCTTTTTTCTCATCAATTTTTTCTTTAGGAAGTCCTAGTGGTTTCTCTACATAGTGATCGTCCATTTCTCCTTCGTAATCGAATGGCGGATGTTTTTGAAGCGTTTCACTCAATTGATTTAATCCACTCCTGACTGAAGAAGAAGGTTTTTTCTGTTCCTCTTGCTTAGCTTTATCCTCTTCTTGCCCTTCGCCTTCTTTACCCTCACTTTCTTCACCTTGAGCTGCAGTTTGAACGGTTTCGTTTTCTCCACTATTATTATTTTTGTCGTTATTGTTATTGTTATTGAATCCCATTCTTTCAAGAAGTCCCTCTGGTTTATCTACCCAGGCTAACTTATCTGAATATACTTGTTGTGATAATTGTTGAGTTGCTCTATTGACGTCAATAATTCTATCATGCATATCATTCAATAGTGCCAATTCTTTGGCAGTCATAACCTCGCCTGAAGCTACCTTTCTGGTCATTGTCTTACTGAAATCTCCTACCTGATTAATAACTGTATCTACATAATTGATGCCTAGTTCATCCGCAGGGAGCTGACCCAAGTTACTTACGGCAGTGCTACAACCTTTCCAAGTCTCTCCCATATATAACGCCTTTAGAGCAGGGCTATTCGCTACTTTAGCTTTAGCAATGCTGGTCTCTACTCCGTTCAAGGATGTCACCAAGACGTTAAAAGATCTCTTATACTGGTTTTCAGTCGCAACTTTATATTCCTGAAGTAATTGGTATTCATAGGCGCCCCAGGCAAGAGAGACTGCTAAAGCAATGGCGAAGGTTATAGATAACCATGAATCTAGTTTTTTACGTTTTTCATCATTCATGTCTTATACCACCTAGCGTGCAAATATATGTTTGCCTATTTTTAAGATCTGAGGTCTAGACCAAATAAATTTATTTTTTGTTTTATCTGGATTGAAATAATATATCGCCCCATGAGTTGGATCCGTACCATCCATAGCTTCCCTGGCAGCCTTAATCGATGTCTCATCAGGTTCAAGGTTAATTTGTCCATCATCTACCGCCGAAAAAGCCTTAGGCTGATAAACTATCCCTGCAATCGTATTAGGGAATGATGAACTTTTTATTCTATTCATCACTACGGCGGCGATAGCAACCTGCCCAATGTACGGTTCTCCCCGACCTTCAGAATAAACGGCTCGAGCTAAAAGTTTATAGTCTGTTTCTTTATGACCAACTTTTTTGTCACCAGATGTTTTACTCTCTCCTGTTAGTCTTTTTAGTTCTTTGATTGTTTTTTCTCCGGCAATTCCGTCAACTTTGAGTCCTCTATTCTTCTGAAATCTTTTTACTGCATCTTCAGTTTTTTGGCCATAGACACCATCAGCACTACCAAGCTGATACCCTAATTGGGTCAACTTTTGTTGAAGTTCTTTCACTTCACTTCCTTTGGAGCCAGATGATAATGACCTATCTCCTAAAGCTGCCCCAACAGCCACGGATAAAATCAGGCATAATACTACGCTGGCTACCATGATTTTAAAAACCTTCTTATTATTTCTTTCCTTTTGTTCTGACATGTTCTCACCTCGCCGATGATTTTTTAAGTTTTGGCATTTCTGCCACTTTTTCTTTTTTATTGTGTCTTAGTAATGTAGGATTTATCCCAAAATTAAAAAATCCCAAGAATAAATTCTTGGGAAAGTAAGTGTCATAATTAAGTGCGCTTAGGTCACTTGCTGGTTTGCTCTGCAAAAACCGATTCAAATGTTTGGATTGCTTTTTCGGTATCAACCTTCATTCCTTGTTCCTTCAAGGTAGTTCCAATCAATTTGAGGGCTTTTATAAATGTATCATTATAAGTGTTTCCCATATGGCCAAGTCGGAAGCCCTTCCCGGCAAGAGGACCGAGCGCCCCTGCCACTATCATACCATTCTCAGCCAATGATGCTCGAAACTTCGAGTCTTCTATCCCAGGCGGATAAAGTACACAGCTCAGGGTTGGAGCTGCTACTTCTTCATTGGCCAAGGTATTCATCCCTAAAGTGCGTAAAGAGGCACGTATTGCCTTGCTTTGGGCTGTATGCCTCGTATATCTTTGGGCAA
>JAGXFZ010000123.1 GCA_024637055.1 Gracilibacter sp.
GAATACATCATAGACCACAGGGTCAGGATATCTGCATTCCTGGCACTTTTGAGCCATAGGGATATCAGCATTAGGCCCAAATTCCTTGGCCATTTTCTCATCTTTCATCCCTGGACACGATAAACCAATCAAGGTTACTTTCTCCCGATCCAGTTGTTTATCCTGAACCAGTCTGTTGATTCCTCTGGAATCACAACCTTTTACGAAAATAGCTACCTTGCCATCAAGGTGTTTGTAATCCAGCATATAGAGAGCAAGATTATTGGTACAATACTCATCCCATACTAAACGCTCCGCATCCTCAGGTTTATCGATAAAAACAGGTGTCGTCGAATAGGGAAAATTTCCTTTTTCCCAGCCCATCACTAACTTAACTTCACCTTTTTCCAGTAGTTCTTTGGCTGTCTTTCTAACTTCTAAAGTCAAATCTACCATTGGTCATCCCTCAACTTCCTGTTGGGTCCTAGAGCCCTTATTTCTTCAGTCATCTCTGTAATAACTTGCTGAAATTTAGGAGCCTCTGCGGCTGAAATCCAACGGTTCTGAAATCTCTCTGGTTCCATTCCGATATATTCCATTAAACGTCTCATCAAAAGGAATCTGCGTCTGGTGAAATAGTTGCCTGAGGTATAATGGCAGTCTCCCGGATGACATCCCGCTACCAATACCCCATCTACTCCTTTTTGAAAAGCCTTAATAACAAATTGAGGATTGACCCTGCCTGAACAGGGAACTTTTAAGATTCTGATGTTTGGCGGGTACTGAAGTCTGCTCAGTCCTGTCAAATCAGCCCCGGCATAAGTGCACCAGGTACAGGCAAAAACTAAGATTTTAGGCTCCCAGTTTTGCTCAACTTCTTTTTCTTTTTCTTGCACAACTTCATTTACAGACACAACGCATTCACCTCCGCCAAGATTTGTTGATCAGTAAAGTGTTTGAGATCAAGAGCAGCTGAACGGCAAGCAACCGTACAAGCTCCACAGCCTTGACACAATCCACCATTAACATCTGCCACTAAGCGCTCAATAATGTTACCATGGTCACGCTCCGATATGGTCTTTAAGTCGATCGCTTTGTATGGGCAAATCGGCACGCATAATCCACAGCCTACGCAGATACTCTCATTCACTTGAGATATGATAGGTTCTGTAAGCATTTCGGATTTCGACAGAAGACCGCAAACCTTAGCAGCTGCTGCACTTGCTTGGGCTACCGATTCTGGAATATCTTTTGGTCCTTGACAAGCACCGGCTAAATAGACTCCCTGAGTATGCGTCTCAACCGGAGCAAGCTTAGGATGAGCTTCCGTAAAGAAATGGTCTTTATCATAGCCAATCCCTATCTTCTGGGCCAGTTTAGAAGCATCCTCCTGAGGTACCATGGCAGTCGCCAACACTACCATATCAGCTTCAATCTCCACTGCTCTAGACAATAAAGTATCTTCTCCACGAACGATCAGCTTATCACCTTGTTTAAATACTTTTGATACCCTACCACGGATATATTGGGCAGCATATTTTTCTCTGGTACGATTATAGAACTCTTCATACCCTTTACCACCTGTCCGCACATCCATGTAGAAGATATAGACATTAGAGTCTTCAATCTTTTCCGTAACAAGGGTGGCATGTTTCGCAGTATACATACAGCATGTCTTAGAACAATATGCCTTACCTTTGGCTTCATCTCTGGATCCTACACATTTGATAAAGACAACATTCTTCGGTACCTTACCATCAGAAGGTCTCTTTATCTTACCCATGGTTGGACCGGAAGCATTAATCAGTCTTTCAAAATGCATCCCTGTGATTACATCCGGATACTTTCCATAGCCGTATTCACCATAAACTGAATGATCAAACTGCTCGAAACCTGTAGCGGTAATTATCGCCCCGTAACGAGTGACAACGAGTTCATCTTCTTGGGTAAAATCAATTGCGTCTAAAGTACAAACTTTTTGACAGATCCCGCATTTACCAGTTTTAAAATAAGTGCAGTTATCCCGGTCAATTACTGGTTTGTTAGGTATCGCTTGTGGGAACGGGGTATAGATCGCTCTCCTCTTCGACAGATTCATCTCGAATTCACTGTCAACCTTGGAAGGACATTTTGACATACACACTCCACAGCCTGTACATACAGACATATCAATAGACCGCGCTTTTTTTCTTATAGTCACATCAAAGTTACCAACAAAGCCATCTACTTTTTCAACCTCCGAATATGTGATGAGATTAATGTTCGGATGACTAGAAGCATCAACCATCTTTGGAGTAAGAATACAGGCAGAACAGTCCAAAGTCGGGAATGTCTTATCGATCTGAGCCATCTTACCACCGATAGAAGGCTCTTTTTCTACTACATCAACTACGTGACCAGCATTGGCTAGATCCAGAGCTGCCTGAATCCCTGCAATACCACCACCTATTACCAGTGCTCTATCCGTCACAGGAATTGTAGCTTTCTGCAAAGGCTTATTCATAATAGCTTTGGCAACTGCCATCTTTACTAAATCACATGATTTTTCTGTCGCTTTGTCTTTCTCTGCGGAATGAACCCAAGAACAGTGTTCTCTAATATTAGCCATTTCCATAAAATAGGCATTCATTCCTGCACTTTCCACACATCTGCGGAAGGTAGGCTCATGCATCCTAGGTGAACAGGAAGCAACAACAACTCTATCTAGGTTTTGCTCTTTTATAGCTTTCTTAATAAGTTCCTGACCCGGTTCAGAGCACATGTATTTATTATCTACAGCGTAAACTACACCCGGGTAATCTTGCGCGGTTTCAGCTACCTTAGCACAATCTACCACTCCGCCGATATTGGAACCACAATGACAAACAAATACTCCTACTCGTTTCATGCAGTTTCCCTCCCGCCATCAGCTTTTAAGACTTCATTAACAAGACCCATGGCATCAACAAAATGTTTGTTCAACCCTAGTTTGGTTGGCTCAACACCGAAGGCCAGGCCCGTTAATTCAGTAAAATAAAATACAGGCATATCGTATTTCTCGCTATACGCCTTTTCCACCTGGCCCTGTCTCATGTCAAGATTGTTCAGGCACATAGGACAAGCCGTAACTAAGCAATTTGCTCCTGCATCTTTTGCTGACTTAAATATTCTTTCCAGCATCTTTTTTCCTGTTTCTGGCATAGTTGTGGGGCAACTTGCTCCGCAACACTCAGTCTTATATGCCCAATCCACAGTTTCACCGCCAAGACTTTTCACTAAGTTATCCATAGACTGTGGATCTTCAGGATCATCAAATCCAACAGCAAGAGGACGGACTAAAAGGCAACCGTAATAACAGGCTGCTTTAATTCCTTTTAGCTCTTTTTGAACATTATTCTTTACATCTTCCGATTGGATATCGTTGGCTATGATATCTAGCAAGGCTCTTGCCTTAGATTTTCCTTCGTATTTTCTTTCGATTACTTCTTCAATTTCTTGTTTCATCTCAGCAGAATTAGATACGGCTAATTCTGTAGCTTTACTCCGGGCATAACAAGCTGCACAAGGAATAGCCACATCTAGCCCCGCCTCTTCAGCTATAGCCATATTTCTGGCTGGAAGTGCCAAGGAAAGTAGATGATCGGTCAAATGACCACTAGAAGCTCCGCAACAATTCCATTCCGGTATTTCCCATAAGTCGATTCCTAATACTCGGGCTGTTTCTCTAGTCGATAAATCATATTCTATCCCTGTTGAACTCAAAGAACAGCCGGGAAAGTACGCATACTTCATACTTTTGCACCCCTCTTCCGGACATTCTCGAATATTCTCTTAACCTCACCATTATCTTTAATTCTATGAGGTATAATTGCCAGTTTACCTCTGCTAATCATAGGTAAACCAAACTCTGCATCCTTTAAAGGTTTCATTCCAATAATATTGGCACCAAGAATCAGCCCCATCTCGTACACTCTTCCTGTAGACTCCACAGATTTCAGGAACAGTTCATGAAATAGATTTATGCTTTTCTCTGTAATGTAGCCTTTTTCTCTGGCGAGAACCCTGAGACTCTCCATTACTCTAGCAATATCCACTTCCTTAGGACAGCGAACTGTACAGGTCTGACATCCGGCACACATCCAAATGGTGTTAGATTTTAGAGCCTCATCAACCATACTAAGCTGAAGAAATCTCATAATTTGGCGTGGGGTATTATCCATACCGAAAACAGCAGGACATCCCGCGCTACATTTTCCACATTGGTAACAGTCTTCTGGTCTTACTCCGCCACTCTCTTTAATAACTTCCTGCAACTTCTCATTGTTGCTTTCTCTGATACCAGTAAGGTCAATGTTATTCATCTATTCCCTCTCCTCCTTTCATTATTTAACTCCCTGAAAATAATAAATTATTATTGCTATATAAAGCACTTTACTATGTCCTTGCCTAAAAGCACTCTATAAACCGCACAAATAAATCCTCTCCCGTTTGCATTTTTATTCACAGGGATGGGCATAAATATACTCTAAAATTTCAGGGAAAGGCACTTCTTTAAGGATGACACCTAAGGCTTTATTATACCTTCCTTCACCAATCTTGCCAATATAACCTTTAACATCAAAATCATAAATATTACTTCAAACCTTAGCCAAAAAGAAATAATTCACAAATAAAAGAGACAAGTTTTACGACATAATAAATTATTATAGATAGGTTAAAAGATAGTTCAAAATTTAACAAGTCTTTATATAAGAATAATATATTATTATTTATAATGCAATATAAAAAGTGTTATATAATATAGAAAACTGTTATATGTTTGTTAAACATTTCTTTTTATATAACAATTATTTATCTCAATTTTTAATTAAAATTTTATATTAGGAAATAAACTTTTAAGAAAATTCGGTTCTATGTATCTTTTAGTCGACCCAGGCCATAGCACTCCATTTCTTGTATTCAGTGACGGCATTTCGTATAATTTAACGTAATAATTAACTTATTAAAGGCGGTAACTAATGTCACAGATTGAATGCACCCTCTGTAATTCTAAAGCACTTCTTTTTGAGGAAATAAAGCAAAAAAAATACTATAAATGTCCTGAATGTTTATCCGTACTTCTGCATCCTGCTTATTATATATCCAATGAAGAAGAAAAGAGCCGGTATGAAGAACATAACAATGATGTACAAGACCCTAATTATCAAAAATTTGTCTCGCCTATCGTAACTAGCATCAAGCAAAGCTTCACCCCAGAGCACATAGGCTTAGACTTCGGTGCAGGGACGGGGCCTGTAATCACCAAGCTTCTTCGCGATGAAGGCTTCAATATAGACTTATACGACCCATACTTCTATAATAACCCTGAAAAACTAACAGAGCGTTATGACTATATCGCTTGCTGTGAAGTGATAGAACATTTTCATAATCCCGAAAAAGAATTCAGGCTATTACGCTCTCTGCTTAAACGAGGGGGAGTGCTCTTCTGCATGACCGAAGTTTACTCCGAAGATATTGATTTTGCAAAATGGTACTATAATAATGACTCCACACATGTCTTTTTTTATCATGCACAAGCTTTCAATTGGATTAAATCTAATCTAAACTATTCCGACGCAATTATCACTAAAAGGCTAGTCACACTCAAGGCCTAAAGGCAAATCTTTTTTCACTAACCACTACAGCACTCAAAGAGCCTTTAAGGTTGTCTTAAATTCTCTTTTATCTTGTTAACTC
>JAGXFZ010000124.1 GCA_024637055.1 Gracilibacter sp.
AGGATAACGAAATCCGATTCTGTCAGACACCCTGCCTGCATAAACAGCAAAAAACATTGGGAAAAAAGCAGCTAAAGCAACGATAATTCCTATCTGCAATGTGCTTGCCTGTAAATCAATGGCATATAAAGTTGTTAGAACTGCATTCCCACGTAAACTAGTTTGAACAAACAAGAAGACAAGAACAATTAAATAAACCATTCAAATTAACACCTTAAAATGTAATGCTAATTGTATAATATCAGAACTTTAAAACATTAAATATAACCAAGTTGCTTCAAATCTTCCTTGAGTTTAACTACAACATCTACCGAAGCTAAGAATAGTTCTCGTTCTTTTTTATCAAGATCAATTTCTAAGACTCTCTCAACGCCATCTCGTCCTAAGACTACAGGAACTCCAGCATAATAACCTTCTATTCCATACTCACCCTCAAGCATAGCACAGGCAGGGACAACGCGTTTTTTATCATATATAATCGCTTCAGCCATCATATATGCGGATGATGCTGGAGAGAAGTATGCCGAACCGTTACCTAGTAGTTTTACTATTTCTTCCCCTGCTTTTTTCGTTCTTTCTACTATGTCATGCATAACTTGGTCAGCTTTTTCGCGATTACCATACTTTCGATACAGAAGCTCCTGTACAGGAATACCATTTACATTTGCGTGTCGTATTAAAGGTACCATCATATCGCCATGACTACCTAACACCAAGGCATTCACATCTTGGACTGATACACCTAATTCGGTGGCAATAAAAGTAGCAAATCTAGAGGAATCGAGTACTCCTGCTTGGCCGAGGACCCGGTTCTTTGGAAAACCTGTTGTTGCTTGCATTAGAGTTACCATAGCATCAAGAGGGTTTGTAATTACAATTATATAGGAGTCAGGTGCATATAACTTTATATTCTCGCCAATTGTTTTAATAATCTTAGCGTTAGCCACTAACAGATCTTCTCTGTTCATCCCTGGTTTTCTAGGAAGGCCAGCAGTTACAATACAAAGATCTGCATTTTCAATGCTCTGGTATTCATGATCACCTGTTACATTAACATTAAACTGTTCGGTTCGTGAGGCTTCGGCGATATCTAAGGCTACTCCTTTAGTAAAATTAGCAGTGATATCAAACAAAACTGTATCCCCTAGTTGCCGGTAGGAACACATTTGTGCGAGAAGGCTACCTATTTTTCCTCCGCCGATAAGGGCTATCTTAGGACGTTTAAAAATCATAATACTTTCTCCTAGTTTATTATTATTATATATCTTAAACAATTGTATTCATGATATTGTATACACAAGATATGTTCTAATTCACGCTTGTTCTATATTGATTAAAATAAATATACTGGTTTTTTATTTCTAATAATTCAACTAAATAATAAAAAACCAGTACTAAAAAAAGGGGAGGACTGAAATAAAAAACAAAATTTATCTAAACTCTCTTTTCCCTCTCCTCTTTCTTCTCCTTAGGTTTCGAGATAGTGTCAAGCACTTATCACTTTTTGGTGATAGATAATGAAGGGGAAAAGAGCATCTGCTATTCGATTTTTCGACCAGCCTATATAATCCTTTGAAACGGGAAGACCGAAATCTTTTTTTTGAGATAAGAAATCTATGATATAATAACAAAAAAATAGTAAAAAGAGGAAATGGGGGGTTCCATGAAAATCACCCAGTTACAATATTTTCAGGCTGTCTGCTACTACAATAGCGTCACCAAAGCAGCAAATGCCCTCCATGTGGCTCAACCGAGCATCTCTGCCGCTATCCGGGACCTGGAGCAGGAGTTCGGTGTCAATCTATTTTTGCGAGTAAAACAGAGGCTAATTCTAACCAATGAGGGGACCTTTTTTCTCCAGAACGTCAACGAGATACTCGAACGAACAAGTCGTCTGGAGCAAAAAATGCTGGATCTTGGGCAGGATCACAAGCAGATCCGAATCGCGGTACCGCCTCTAAGCGCAACCTTCGCTTTTAATCCGCTTTATCTCGCCTATCGCCACGCATATCCCGACGCACGGATGAAGATTATTGAATCGGGGTCAAGCAAAAATATCCTCGCCGTAGCCGATGAATCGGTCGACGTTGCGCTCGCAACCATCGGCGTCATCGTCAATGAACAACTTAATGTCCTGCCGCTAAAAAAGGTGCAGGTTAAATTCTGTGTCTCACCTTCTCATCGTCTGGCGAAGGCGTCTCAAATTACATTCGATATGCTCGAAAATGAGCCTCTGATTCTGTTCAAAAGCGGTTCCCGACATAATGAGGTCATTAAGCAACGCTTTGCGGGCTTTGGTATCAAGCCAAATGTGATTCTATATTCCAGCCAAATCCACACCGTGCGTGAGTTTGTCGCGAGCGGCTACGCTGGTGCATTTATTTTCGATGGCGTAATCGACCTGTTCGACAACCTCGTAAAGATTTCGGTTTCCGACCTTCCTAGCCAGACCGTGGACCTCGTGTGGAAGAAGGAAGAGTATCTCAACAACCGCCAACGCTATCTCTCCCGTGAAGTTGCACAGTTTGTTTCTTTCGCACGTTCCTATGTCGCCCAGGAGGAGAATAAAAACTACTGAAATATGTAGTTGATTGGCTTATAATAAATTAGTGACGGGTGCTTTTCGCACCCGTCATTTAAATTGCCTTAGGCTGCTTCAGCCGTTTTATGATCCATCGGAACACTGGCGAGGCGAAGATTAGGATGTTGAAAACCAGTAGGACGACGAACAACGGACGATCCAGCAAGATGTGGTAACGATCACTGTAAAGTGCCACCGTTCGGGCGAACTGTGCGTCGGCTAAGCCTCCCAAAATGAAGCCCAGCACCAACGGGAGCACTGGATAGTCGGCCATCCGAAGCAAGTAAGCAAACAGTGCAAAAATATAAAGCACCAGGACGTCAAGGTAGAGGTAGCGCACCCCGTAGGCTCCAATAACAGCTAATACGGTAATAACGGTAGCAAGGATTTGGGTCGGGATGTAAATGACCTTGCAAAAGTAGCGGATAAAAACCAACCCTACTGCTATTATCAGGACAGCACTTATGATGTTGCCCCATACAACCGCGTAGGCTACGTCCATGTTCTCCCGTACCATATACGGACCAGGGATGTAGCCGGCAATCATGAAGGCAGCCATAATCATGGCAGTAACACCCGAGCCAGGAATACCAAATGCCATCATAGTAGCCATCGAGCCGCCTTCACAGGAGCTGTTAGCCGACTCAGCGCAGACAACCCCAGATGGTTCTCCGTTGCCGAAGTTTTTGCGGTTTTTGGAGTGAGTCTGTGCGAATCCGTAGGAGAGGGTAGCTGCGATGCTTGATCCTGCCGCTGGTAGCAGGCCTATTATTACGCCTATTATTCCCGATATAAGGACGTTAAGCTTATCCCGCAAGGGATAAAGTAAGCCCTTGGTGATGTCGGAAAATTTGTTCTGTTTCTCGCTATCACTATGGACGATAGAATCTTGGCCAACTAAAACGATAATCATAGAAATTGCCAGCGTTCCTATAGTGACTGGAGCAAGCGGGAGGCCTTCGACCAGCAAAATGTTGCCGAAAGTGCCTCGCGGCACACCATATGCTGAAGCACCTACTGTTCCTAGCAGCAGTCCTATAACTCCCATAAATAGTGCCTTAGAGATTTCTCCCTTAAGCAATCCAATAATGGAGATCGCAAACAGGGTAAGCATCAGCATCTCTCCGGGACCAAACTTGAGCACCACTTTTCCGATGGACTGGATGGCGAAAAGGACGAACAGCCAACCAACTAAGGCACCTGCTGCTGAACTGAGCAATCCTATACCCAGTGCCTCGTTCTGTCTACCGTTTTTCGTCATCTCATAACCATCGAATACCGTAGCGATTGCACCCGAGTTACCAGGCATACCCATCAAGATTGCGAGGATCCCGCCACCGTAGTTTGAGCCAGTGAAGACTGAAGAAAGAAACATAATGCTGACGATTGGATCAAAATAGTAGACGAACGGCAGCATGATTGCAATCGCGGTCGAGCCCTTAATTCCAGGCATCGCCCCAAATGTGACACCGAGCACCAGGCCAAAGAATATTGAGAGTAAAACCTGTGGCATCAAGATTATGCTCAGCCCGTCCATCATTGCAGAATAGTTAAACAGTTCCAAAAAACTACCTCCTTTTTCGGATCAAAAACTCTCTTTACGTTGTTAGAAAAGTATCCCACTTGGGAGCTTGATATTAAACACTGACCCGAACAGGAGATAGGCAAACAGTACTAGACCTGCCGGAATGGCGAACAGCTTGAGTTTTCCCCGGATGCCAAGCAAGTAGTTGGCGACCAGTACGTAGATAAACGAGGAAACAAAGAAGCCAATCTTTGGGAACAGAGCGACATACAGTGCCGTAGCGATCAGAAAGGTGACCTCCTTAGTTCGAAGGACACGTCTAGCCGCTGTCTGAAATGATTCGCCCTTCTCCCCGGACTCACGGCGCTGAGCAAGAAATCGGGAAAAGTTGATAATCGTCGCCACCGTCCTGAACAACAGGGCGACGGCGAGAAACACGAGTAAAATTTCGACTATCAACTTATCCTGATGTGCAAGATGCATGATGTCGGAGTAATACGCAAGTCCAAATACCAGCGTGATCAGTAAAACAGAGAAACTAGCAATATAACCGGCCATGACATAAACCCTCCTATCATTAGAACCCATCTTGTTTTAAACAATATAACCGGCCATAACAAAATTTTATTTTCTAGAACGCATCTTTGTATTGGAGGACGCTTTCATAAAGATCATAGAAGATTGGTTCCACTTCCGCAGGGGGCTTGGGATCAAAAACGTAACCCGCTTTCTTCATCGTTGCGGTAAACTCAGGATTTTTTGCTGCTTCCATGAGTTTCTCACTCAGGAATTCGAAACGTTCAGGATAATTCTGCTTAAACTCACTCTTAGCCTGGAAGTATCTTGGAGTGGCCATGTTCGGGAAGGTATCGTAGCCGAGTTCCTTCATCACGTCATTGGCAATTGTAAACTCAGGATATGGTGATTCGTCGGAAAGCACCGCCAGCACCCTGTATTCCTCAGGAGCGAAGATTGCAACATTACTCTCATAGTCACTGATATAGAAGTCGATATCGCCTGCCATAAACATAACGCGATCATCACTGCCGCCATCAACAGGCACGGCACGGGTGATTAAGCCTTCACTTTGTAGTATGATGTCAAACACCTTACTCCAACCGGCACCTACAGGTTGGGAATACTCATTCGGATTAGCCTTAACCAGCTCGAGGAACTCTTTAAAGTCCTTGATATCGTTGTACTTAGGATTGACCATTATCACTGGGTGACCAGTTGACATGCTACCGAGTGCATCAAATTCGTCGTATTCGTACTCACCGGCGACTACTTGTTTACTGAAGGAAGTGTGGTGACCGAAGAGGACATAGGATCCGTCGTCGGGATCATTGTCTTTGTGAGAATGGTACCCAACCGTAGTACCACCACCACCACGGTTCTCTATTTCTATCGGCACACCCAATACCTTCTCAATATAGGGAGCCAGAGCACGAGCCTGACGGTCGTTAGTACCGCCTGCATTATATGGCACTACGACAGTTAGCTTCTCATGAGGGAACTCTTCCACAGAAGCTTCGGGTGCAGCAGGAGCAGCGGGAGCAGCTGGACTCTGTCCGCATCCAGTGATTGTCACTGTTAAAACCAGAACAGTAATGATAATAATACTCAATAGACTTTTTTTCATTTCTTTAATCTCCTCTTCCTAATATTTTTTTATATGAAGATCGGTCTCACCCTCCGCGGGGGGCTAAACGAAACTCCTAGCGGTTGGTACAAGATCCGTCGTCCATAATGATTGCCTGCGCACTCCGCAGGGTATGAGCGTACTGGGGATTGTCGATTACGTCATCGTTAATGGTAGCACCGATGCCAGGAGTTTCGGGTATTATCAGATATCCTTTTTCCAGTCTGACGTCGCTTATTACGATCTCCTTCTTTGGTGAACAGTACTCGTCATGAGGAAGCTCCATAATTCCGAAATTAGGGATTGCGGCGCAGAGTTGGAGGCAGGCTGCTGTGCTAATTGGGCTCAAGTTGCCCGGATTATGTGGTGCCACCTTAACACCGAAGCCCTCGGCCATGGCTGCTATCTTTTTGGCTGGGGTTAGACCGCCAACTGCGCAGACCGACACCCTCGCGTATCGCATAGCATCGCGGGCAAACAGCATGGCAAATTCCTGGATGTTAAGTAACCTCTCTCCTGTCGCTATGGGCAACGATATTTGTCTAGCAAGATTGCCCATCGAATCTAGATTTTCGGGCTTGATCGGGTCTTCGTAGAATAAGGGGTGATAAGCCTCAATACCCTTTGCTAGGGTAACGGCCTCGGCAAGGTCTAGCCTACGATGGATCTCTAGGCAGAGATCTACTTCGTTGCCTGCGGCCTCCCTGAAACGCGCGACGTTTTCTATTGCTGTTCCAATCTTTTGGGCATAGGATACGGACTTCCCAATCGCGTCCCTAGGTGGATCGAGGAAGGGATTTATATGCCCCACAGCGGTAAAGCCCTGCTCCTTCGCCTCCTTAATTAGGCGTACGTGTTCCTCAACGGAAGGAGATTTAACATGATAATAGGTTCGGACCTTATCCCTGCATCGTTCTCCACCGCCTAGTAACCGGTAGACCGGAACGCCGTAATACTTTCCAGCAATATCCCACAACGCAACGTCGATGGCACTCAGGGCTCCCATAATAGCCGCGCCTCGGAAGCAGAAGCTTTGATACAAATACTGCCAGTGGTGCTCGATGCGCAAAGGGTCTTTACCAATAAGATATTCCCGAAACACATCTACGACGGCGGCTGAAGCCTCTAAAAACCCCCACGCTCCAGATTCGCCGTACCCGATGATGCCGTTGTCAGTCTCTATCCTGACATACAAGTACTTTCCTACAAAGATTGGTTTGACTTCTACAATTTTAATAAATAATCACCTCTTACATACATATCATTTCTTTTGAAAATGCTATAACAATTCCAGATAATTAGAGCGAAAGAGTATTCTCACTATTCTAATTATATTTGAGTCATACATATTCGTAAAATATATGATTCCAATGAGTTAATAGGAAATTCCTATTAACTCATTTTCTGTACTCTTTTTTTGTCCAAACACCCTCCAGAAAAGAAATAGTCCATTTCACTGATTACTGTCTGTCAGTTAAATGGACTATTCCTATCAATATTTTCCTATTGCTTTTTTAGATAGTTTGTTATATAGTTAATTACATAAGCAACTAACTAATTAGGTGTCGATAGCTAGGAGTGAAAAAATGTTATTATCAAACGAAAGTCCGAAACCAATATACCAGCAAATTGCTGAAGGTATTGAGGACGACATTCTTACCAGACGACTCAAGGAAGGCGAACAAGCCTATTCGACTAATCACATAGCTAAAGTATACCAAATCAATCCTGCAACGGCCGGAAAGGGGATAAATATGTTAGTAGATGAAGAAATATTATTTAAACGTCGAGGATTAGGTATGTTTGTAGCGGATGGAGCCGTCAAGAGAATACGCCAAAAACGTAAGCAATCATTTTATAATGACTACCTGATTAAGGCCTTGTTAGAGGCAAAAAAAATAGGTATTGGGTCCAATGAAATCATAGAGATGATTGCTAAATACGAGAAAGGAGAGAGACCATAACCATGAAGAATGCTATAGAAATATATAATCTTACGAAAGAATATGGAAATACTATCGCTTTAGAAAATGTCACTATATCATGTGCCCATAATAAAATATACGGTCTATTAGGACGAAACGGTGCCGGCAAAACAACCCTGATGCATCTATTAGCTGGTCAATTACTTCCGACAGAGGGATCGATTCATATATATGGAGAAAATGTGTATGAAAATCACGAAGCGCTAGCAAAGATTTGCTATATAGGGCCTTTTAGTAATATTAACAACTATGTTAAAGCATATAGAGTCCGAGATTTTTTCAAAACTGCTTCCCTGTTCTATCCTAATTGGGACCAAGACTTTGCAGACAAACTTATAAGATTATTCTCTTTAGACATTAAGAAGCACTACCGAAATCTCTCTTCAGGTATGCTATCTATGGTTTCTATAGTCATCAGCTTAGCCAGCCGTGCTCCTCTCACCTTGCTTGACGAACCATATACTGGCTTAGATGCTGCAGCTAGACAAGAATTCTACGATGTTCTAGCAGAAGATTACAGCAACCATCCTCGCACAATAATTTTCTCCACTCATCTTATAGATGAGGCCAGCAAATTATTTGAAGATGTGATTCTATTACATCAAGGGCAGATACTCTTACAAAAGTCTTTAGAAACCTTAGAGGAATCATCTTTTGTTATTACCGGAGATGAAGAGATACTCAAATCTGTGCTAAGTAATAAGAATATAATTAGGATAGAGAATATGGGTCGTAGAGCAGCTTATTCTCTGTATGATACACTGTCTGAACAGGAAAAACCTGTCTTAACACAAGCTGGCTTGGAAGTACGTAGTCTGACTTTACAACAACTGTTTGTCTATCTGACAGCCAACAAGGAGGGATTAAGATGTTAAACCCTACTGTTATTAAAGCTCATTTAGGGGTATATTGGAGAACTCAAAAAATCCTATTTCTAATTTTCTTTACTATACTGATTGTGAACTTAAGCTTACAGACTTTTATTGTAACCATTATCAATGCTTCTCCCCAAAGTTTTAATATTGCTACATTATTGCCCACTCTAATAGGTGTTCTAATCGGAATGCTCGTTGCAATCCCGATCATACAGGTAACCTCCATACCCTATTTATTAACTTTAGGTAGTCGTAGAAAAGACATATTGTTCTCATCAACAGTAAACAATGCTCTGTATACTACTGGAATTACTGCCATCTTATCTACATTACTCGGTATCTATGCAACTACCAGCAATGATCTAGCAGCAATCTATATGGGAACATTCTTAACTGGTTGGAGTAGTATCTTACCGATTAGTCTTTTTAACCTCTTTCTATTCTTTCTGGTTACTAATATCATTTTCTTCATCGGCGCTACCTTCCAGCGTTGGGGTTTAATGTGGGGATTAGGATCATTGTTATTGATACTTTCTTTTTCCGTTATATTTTTAAAGGAGTTCTACCATTTCTATTTATGGGGGGAATCGTACCTCTTCGCACATTTGGTCATAATTCTTATTAGCGTTTTCTTCGTATCACTGAGTACATTGACACTATCTAAGATTGAAGTTCGTTCCTACCGTCCGAGAATTACTTTCCCAAGTTTCATCTTCTTCGTTGGAATGTTAATTATTTTGATATCTTCCTCTTATCATGGTGTGGATCGACTTAGTTCCGATACGAGTACAATCAATATTAACGACCGTTTCGTTTCTTATGATCAGGGAGTACGTGAAAATAGCTTTTATAGTGCAGGGAATCAAAATCTACATCTATCTTGGAGATCACACATAAAAGAAGGCGACTTAGTTATCACCCTCAAATCTCCTACCCATGAGATTGCCTACACTGCTTCAGGGTCTACTAACGAAATGGTAACCATACCCTTAACCGAAGGTGAATGGAACTACTCTGTTACCGTTAAGAATGCTTTTGATGGCCGTTATTCGTTCAGGGGTCTAATAAAAAAGTAGTTGCAAAACAGATGGAGGGACGGGACAGGGACTCGTCTGGTTCATTTGGCACCATACAAGTCCCTGCCCCTCCGTCTTAGAACCTTTTATTTAGCTAAACGCTTTTGTGGACTCACCATCCCAAGGTATTCCTGCAAAGTCATATTTTCTGGTTTCGTAGCTGTCCTCATCTTCTGAAGTGCCCTGATAACAGCCTTAGCTGTATCCATAGATGTAAAACAAGGAACCCTATGTTCAGCAGCCAAGCGACGAAGGAGATAACTGGTTCTTTCTGTTGATTTTCCTTTAGCTGGAGTGCTTAGTATAAAGGCAAATTCTTTCTTCCTAATCGCATCTTTAAGACTATCACTGGCTTCATCTACTTCTTCAGCTTCTATCCCACAAAGGGAAAGCGCTTTAAACGAATCTCCGGTTGCTTTAATCTTGAATCCGAGCTTAAAGAATTCCCGTGTTATTCCTAAAGCTTCGGGTAGTTCCTTAGGACCAACCGACACTAATATATAACCCTCTTCTGGAAGGTTAATCTGAGCGCCAGCCAGAGCTTTAGCCAGCGCGTAGGCAAAACAAGTATCCATTCCTAGTACTTCACCGGTAGATTTCATCTCCGGCCCCAAGGAAGTTTCTACTTTTGTCAGTTTCTCAAACGAGAAGACTGGTGCTTTGACAACAACATACGGTACCTCTGGAATAAGACCACTCTCGTAACCGAGATCAGCCAATTTATTGCCTATGGCTACTTGGACTGCCAAGTTAACCATAGGTATTCCTGTGACTTTAGAGAGGATAGGGACTGTACGGCTGGCTCGGGGGTTAACCTCAAGCACATATACCCAGCCATTAACCACAACAAATTGAATATTTATAAGTCCTTTAATATCTAGTTTTTTGGCAATCCTGCATGTTATATTCTCAATCTGTTTTATCTCACCCATTGTTAAACTTTGGGGAGGATAGACAGCTAAACTATCTCCTGAATGAGCCCCAGCTCTTTCAATATGTTCCATAACTCCAGGTATAACTGTTGTTTCTCCATCTGAGATAGCATCTACTTCTACTTCCTTACCCTCTAGATATTTGTCTACAAGGATAGGATGTTCAGGAGAAAGATGAATAGCCTGTCTCAGATAAGATTCCAGCTCTTCTAGGCTGTACACAACCTGCATAGCCCGTCCTCCAATTACATAAGACGGACGAACCAATACTGGAAAGCCTAGTTCCTCAGCTATCTGCTTCGCAGCAGAGACATTGGTAGCTGTCCTGCCTTCTGACTGAAGTATCCCTAACTCATTAAGGACTGCCGCAAACCTTTCCCGGTCTTCAGCGATATCTATAGCATCAAATGATGTTCCCAGAATCTTCACACCTGCTTTGCTTAGAGGTTCAGCTAAGTTGATGGCCGTCTGGCCCCCGAACTGAACCAGGACACCATCAGCTTTTTCTTTCTTCACCACATGAAGAACATCCTCTGTAGTAAGAGGTTCGAAGTAAAGTTTATCCCCTGTATCAAAATCAGTAGATACTGTTTCTGGATTATTGTTTATCATTATGGATTGAATTCCGGCCTGCTGTAAAGCCCAAAGAGCGTGAACTGAACAATAGTCAAACTCAATTCCCTGGCCAATCCTGATGGGACCTGAGCCCAAGACAATTATTTTAGGTACATCATTTACTTCAACTTCGTCTTCTTCCTCATAGGTAGAGTAGTAATAAGGGGTGACTGAGAGAAATTCTGCCGCACAAGTATCCACCATTTTATATACCGGCATTATTCCTTGGCTTAGTCTTTGCTGTCGGATGTTTTCTTCAGTGTTACCTGTTAGCTTAGCTATAGCTAAATCAGAAAAACCTTTAACCTTGGCTTCTCTGAGAAGGCTGAAAGCTAAAGAATCCTTCTGTAACCTTCTCTCTAAAGAAACTAAATCTTTGATTTTAGTTAGAAAAAATCTATCTATTTTGGTTCTTTGCTCTACTTCAGTAATGGTCCAATCTCTTCGAAAAGCTTCTACGATAGCAAAAAGTCTTTCATGGTCTGTATAAATCAATTTGTCTTCTATCTCTATTTCTGTCCAGCTTCCAGCTTCAGGTATGGTTAAGCCAATGGCTCCAATCTCCAGAGAACGGATCGCTTTAAGCAAGGCTCCTTCCAGACTTCTTTCCAGTGCCATTACTTCTCCTGTAGCTTTCATCTGCGTCCCAAGCTTATTATCTGCAGCAGGAAACTTGTCAAAAGGCCACCTTGGGAACTTAACCACTACGTAGTCTAAAGCTGGTTCAAAGCAGGCACTTGTGTGGCCCGTAACAGGGTTGGTGAGTTCAGGAAGGGTATAACCAACAGCCAATAGGGCCGCTATCTTGGCAATGGGGTAACCCGTAGCCTTGGAAGCCAAAGCGCTGGAGCGGCTTACCCTTGGATTAACTTCTATAACCACATATTCACGACTTTTAGGATTGAGAGCATACTGCACATTGCAGCCACCATTTACTTTTAGTTCCCTGATTATCTTCAAAGAAGCCGCTCTGAGCATCTGATACTCAACGTCAGATAGCGTCTGAGATGGGGCTACAACTATACTATCCCCTGTATGAATTCCAACAGGGTCAATGTTTTCCATGTTACAGACAGTTATGCAGTTATCCTTTGCATCCCGCATAACCTCATATTCAATCTCTTTCCACCCAGCTACACTTTTTTCAAGTAGGCACTGAGATATAGGGCTAGCCTGTAGGCCTCTTTGCATTACCTCAGCTAGCTCTTTGTTATTGTGGACGATTCCGCCCCCAGTGCCACCCAAAGTGTAGGCAGGACGGATAATAAGTGGAAATCCAGCCTCTTGGGCAAAGATATTTCCCTCTTCCAAGGTACTTACTATTGCACTTTGAGCGATGGGTTCATTTATTTCTAACATCATCTGTTTGAATGCTTCACGATCTTCAGCTTTGTAGATAGTTTCTGCATTGCAGCCGATAAGTTCTACTTCATATTTTTGGAGTATTCCTCTTTTCTCTAGTTCCATCGCTAAGTTCAGTCCAGTCTGACCGCCAAGAGAAGGGAGAAGAGCATCCGGGCGTTCTTTCTGAATGATTTCTTCCAGTCTTTCTGGTAGAAGAGGCTCCAGATAAGTCTTATCAGCCATTTGAACATCTGTCATTATGGTAGCGGGATTACTATTTACTAATATTACTTCGAGCCCTATCTCCTTAAGTGCTTTACAGGCTTGAGTTCCAGCATAGTCAAACTCAGCAGCCTGGCCAATTATTATGGGACCCGAACCAATAACTAATATTTTTTTCAACATAGGATTATTTGGCATACATTTTTCCCCCAACTGCTTATTAGGCTAACTGTACCACGCGGTTACTTTTAGCAAAACTCTTCCATTAAAGTCGCGAACTGATCAAATAAATATAGTGAATCATTAGGTCCTGGCCCGGCTTCTGGATGATACTGCACAGAAAAAATAGGAAGCTTAGTATGAGCAAGCCCTTCAACGGTTTTGTCATTAAGATTAATATGGGTTACCTCTAAAGGTAGTCCTTCCAGGGACTTCTGTTCTACAGCATATCCGTGATTCTGAGAAGTGATATTTACTTTCTGTGTTTTTATATCCTGCACCGGTTGGTTCCCACCCCGATGCCCAAATTTTAGTTTGTAAGTATCTCCTCCAAGAGCAAGGGTAAGGAGTTGGTGGCCAAGACAAATTCCGAATATGGGTCGCTTTCCTGCAAGTTCACCAATCGTTGTTATTCCTTCGCGAACAACTTTAGGATCTCCTGGGCCGTTAGACAAGAAGATACCATCCGGATTTAGTGCTAGAATCTCTTGAGCGGATGTCCGATAAGGTACCACAGTAATCCTAAATCCTTTTTTCTGCATGGCGTGCAGGATATTCTTCTTAATCCCAAAATCAATAGCTACTACGTGGTATTCCTTCCTTAATCCATTATTTGATAGCAGCGCTGGGAGAGAGTAAGTCTCAGGTGTACTTACGGCAAAGACAATATTCTCTTCACCTTGCCAATTAATAATTTCTTCCTTTAATACATCGATGTTATCGAGGTCACAGGTTATTATACCTTTTAGGACACCATACTCTCTTATATGTCTAGTCAACGCTCTGGTATCTATACCTTTAATTCCTGCGATATTGGCTCTAGTAAGCTTATCGGCAAGGGTATTCTCGGACTGCCAGTGATTAGGGTCAACTGCAGCTTCCTTGACGATAAAGCCTCGAACCTGGATTCTTTCCGATTGTTCATCATTGGAGTTGATTCCGTAGTTACCAACTAAGGGATAGGTCATGCAAACTATCTGATCAGCATAAGAAGGGTCTGTCAGTACTTCTTGATAGCCTGTCATACCGGTATTGAATACAACTTCCCCTCTGGCTTCAACTTGAGCTCCAAATGATTCACCTATAAAAACTTTTCCTGTTTCCAGTACAAGTGCACACTGCAAATTTCTGCCCTCCATTGCCTAGTTATAAGGATCTTTCTAGTCTAAAAACGAGTTATTGTTCTAGTAAAATTATTTGTTTTGGAGTTTTTCTTTAAACGCCTGCTCCAAAATAGCCAGGGCCTCATCTATTTCCTTCATAGATACTGTGAGCGGTGGCAAGAAACGTAAAGTAGTACCACCCACACAGTTAATCAGTAGTCCTTTATCAGAACAATATTGGACAATCTCCGGTCCTTTTTCTTGGACAGGTAGTCCCAGCATGAATCCTAAACCTCTGACTGTGCCTTCAAGCTTATACTTATCAGCTAATTCCTGAAGCTTATCTCTAAAATATGAACTTTTCGTCTCTACTTCGGCAAGGAATCCTTCACCAGTCATTATTTCCATCACTTTACAGCCTACAGCCGTAGATAAGTGATTCCCACCAAAAGTAGATGCATGATCGCCTGGTTGGAAAGTATCGGCTACTTTAGCAGAAGCAAGGATAGCACCTATGGGAACACCATTTGCTAAAGCCTTGGCCACCGTCATGATATCGGGAGTTACATCAAGCCACTCATAAGCAAATAGCTTTCCGGTTCTGCCCAAACCACACTGTACTTCATCAAATATCAGGAGTGCTCCGTGTTTTTCACATAATTGTTTGGTGCTGAGCAAGAACTCTTTGGTGATGGGGTGCACACCTCCTTCACCTTGAATGGGTTCAATTATTACGGCGGCAGTATTCTGATCTACTGCTTGTTGAAGTTCAATCAGGTTTTCAGCTTCAATATGAGAAAACCCAATAGGTAATGGTTCAAAACCCTGATGGTATTTGAACTGTCCAGTGGCACTTAACGCAGCTAAAGTCCGGCCATGGAAAGAGTTCTTGAGTGAAACAATTTTATACTTATCTTCACCATAGTTCTTTTTAGCGTATTTCCGGACAAGTTTGATGGCACCCTCATTTGCTTCAGCTCCGCTATTACAGAAGAAAACTTTATCGGCAAAGGAATTATCTGTTAACAGCTTAGCCAATCTAACTTGATTTGGTATCCAGTATAGATTCGATGTATGCAAAATTTCTGAAGCTTGTTCCTTAATGGTTTCCACAATAGCTGGATGAGAGTGTCCGAGGGAAGTAACTGCTAAACCTGTGACGAAATCCAAGTAGCTCCTGCCTTCACTATCCCATACTCTTGTACCAACACCTTTTATCAAGGCCATAGGTAGCCGGCCGTAGGTGTTCATCACATTTTCTTTGCCCAAATTTATAATCTGTTCTGTATTATTCATCTAATCCAGACACCTTTCATTCAGTTTCTTTTCGGTTCTTTTACATTCTCGTTTATTTTAAGCATTACATGTATTAATGCATGTATATTTGCACTATTTTTTAGCACTATTAATCTTCATTTTCAAAGATTTTATCGTATCATAGTACCTATACCACCGTCTGTGAATATTTCCAGAAGAATAGCATGAGATTGTCGGCCATCGATGATATGAATCGAACCGACGCCCTGTTCCAATGCATTAACAGCACACTCTACCTTCGGAATCATCCCTCCCTGAAGGATTCCCTCAGAAAGCATTGATAGCACCCTATCCCTCTCTATGACAGAGATTAGCGATTCAGGGTTCTTCAGATCTTCCATAACCCCTTTGACATCTGTCAGAAGTAAGAGTTTATCGGCATCCAAAGCTCCGGCAATCATTCCTGCAGCTGTATCAGCATTAATATTATAATTATCACCGTTTTTTCCTCCGGCAACAGGTGAGATTACGGGAATGTATCCTTGATCTAGAAGGCTTGTAATAATACCGGGGGATACTTTCGTAATCTGCCCTACATATCCCAGATCAATATCTTCCATTAACCCATCTTCGTTTTCCATCTTCATAGGCTTTTTATCGGCTTGTAGAAGCTCAGCGTCCTGCCCGCTTAAGCCCACTGCCTTCCCACCATAGGCATTGAGCATAGAGACTATTTCCTTGTTAAGCTTGCCTACCAGAACCATAGCGGCTATCTCCATGGTTTCCTTATCAGTTACCCTTAAACCTTGGACAAAAGTGCTTTCCTTACCAACTCTTTTAAGCATGGTATTAATTTCAGGCCCACCACCGTGAATTATCACAGGTCTTATTCCTACTGAATGCAAAAGTAGGATATCCAGCATGACCTTTTCCTTCAGATGTTTATCTATCATAGCATGACCACCATATTTAATTACTACGGTAGTTCCAGCGAATTTTTGGATATAAGGCAATGCTTCGATTAAGATATCCGCTTTATCTAAATTGCTTATATTTCTTCCACTATTTATTTTCTCTTCCATACTAATATTCCTCTTTTCGTTTCCCTCTATGAGTACAGTGCCCTTAATCATCTTAACTGTGTCGACGTATCATGTTCTGTAGTCGGCATTGATATCTACATATTTATGTGTTAGGTCACATCCCCAAGCTGTTGCTGTGGTATTACCGTCTTGTAAACTGATTAGAATAACAATATCTTTTTCCTTCAGTCTGACAGATGCTTCTACTTCGGAAAATTCCAGGCCTTGACCATTCTTCGCCACTTGCAGACCATTCAGAAAGATATCTGCTTTATGGGGATTGAAATCTGCTCCAGAATAACCTGCTGCAGCGAGGATCCTTCCCCAATTGGCATCTTCTCCGTAAAACGCTGATTTCACCAGACTAGAAGAAGTAACGCTTCGGGCTATCTTTCTGGCATCACCTAAAGTCTTAGCTCCTGTAACTCTAGCTTCCAAGAATTTACTTGCACCTTCTCCATCTCTTGCTATGGCTTTAGCCATCTCGCAACAGGCTCCCCTAACCATCTTCGAGAATGCTTTCCAGTCATCTCCTTTAGGCTCCACCCCTGAAGCCCCATTAGCTAAGATGACTACCATATCATTCGTACTGGTATCACCATCAACTGTTATCATGTTAAAACTTTCATCCGTAGCTTCTTGCAATAGTTCTTTAAGTTTCCCTGCTTCAACCTTAGCATCAGTCGTGATAAAACAGAGCATAGTACCCATATTAGGATGAATCATTCCCGACCCTTTAGCCATGATACCTAGCTTCACTGTTCCGCCCGTACATTTTAGTTCCATAGCCAGTTCTTTAGGGACTAGATCGGTGGTCATGATTGCCAAAGCTGCATTATGGGCCTGTTCTTCTTTTGTTTGTCCATCACCAAGTTTCTCAAGATGGTTTATCTCCCGAACAGCCAACTCTATGCCGGGAAGTACTCTCTCCATTGGCATGGCCTGCCCAATAACACCAGTTGAGGATACTAAAATATCCTGTGGGGAAATATCCGTCTGCTGCGCTGTCTCCTCAGCCATCTGCCAAGCTGCACTATCTCCGATCTCCCCCATACAGGCATTCGCATTGCCACTGTTAATAATCACAGCCTGAGCCTTACCGTCCATAAGATGTTTCTCGGTAAGCACCAAAGGATGAGCCTTCACCAGATTACGGGTGAACATCCCGGCAGCTGTTGCTGGAGACTTAGATTTAAGAAGCGCTATATCATATTTTTCTTTATACTTGATTCCAGCTTTTACTCCAACGGCATAAAAATCCCTTGGTGCTGAAATTCCTCCGTTAATTATCTTCCAGGTTTGATTCTGGGTGTTCATCATCTTGCCCTTTCTTTAAATATATTTATCCTATACATATCCTTATCGTATTGTATCCTTATTTTCTAGGGCCATAATCCTGTGGTCACCAAGCCTGTAGTCTCTGGTAATCCGAACATAAGGTTCATATTCTGGATAGCCTGACCAGATGCACCCTTTACAAGGTTATCTATAACTCCTACCAAAACAGCCTTACCTGTCCTTGGCTCATATTTCAATTGAAGAAAAGCATGATTGCTCCCATAGCTATATTTGGTCTGAGGCCATACTCCTTCAGGAAGGAGATGGACGAAAGGTTCTCCTGCATAGTAATCCTGCCAACAGCTTCGTAGTTCTTTCTCACTTACCTTTCCATTGACATCGGCATAGATAGTTACCAATATTCCTCTGGTCATAGGTACTAGATGAGGGGTAAAGTTGATGATAACGGAACTGCCTACAGCTAGACCTAATTGTTGCTCGATCTCCGGAGTATGCCTGTGTTCACCTACTGCGTATGCTTTAAAGTTTTCATTAACTTCTGCGAAGTGTACTGCTTGGTTCACTCCCCGTCCTGCACCAGATACTCCTGATTTGGCATCGATGACTATACCTTCTTTTTGCACTAGTCCTGCTTGCAATAAAGGTACAAGTGAGAGAAGTGATGCGGTCGGATAACATCCCGGGTTGGCAATAAGACTCCTATCCTTAATTTCTTCTCTATATAATTCTGGCAGCCCATACACTGCTTCGTTTAGTATTTGAGGGTTAGGATGATTTAACTTATACCACTCTTCATAAATTTCAGGTCGTTGAAGACGAAAGTCTGCTCCAAGATCGATAATTTTAATTCCTCTAGCCAATAATTCATCTGCCCTAGATGCAGCTATTCCATGAGGGAGAGCCATAAACAGCACGTCGACATCAGGCACTTCCTCTTTTTCTAAAATTAACATATTACTATCTGTAAGATGAGGATATATTTCAGCTATTTTTTTATCTGCTGACGTAGATGAGCCTATATATACTATCTCTGCTTCAGAATGTGTTTTCAATATTCGTAGTAGTTCCTGCCCTGTATATCCTGTGGCTCCTAAAATCCCGACTTTCAAAAGACAAACCTCCTCTAAACTACTTAATTATAATTATACATTCCAATGTATAATTATTCAATAACTTTTTTTATCATATTATTAAAGTGTCTAAAACTAAGGCCTTAGTTTTAGACACTTTAATAAATCGCATTATATTTTTTCCCTTTATAATTATAATATCCTTATAGTTACACATGACCATATATGCATATGTTCATGTGTAATAAGTCTCACACTCTAAATCTATACCCAGCACCCCATACGGTTTCAATATACTGAGGATTAGATGGGTCTGTCTCAATCTTCTCCCTTATCCTTGCTATATGTACGGTAATGGTAGCAGAGTCTCCTAACGCTTCTAAGCCCCATACACGTTCAAATAATTCTTCCCGTCCAAAAACTCTATTGGGGTTCTGAGTTAGATACATAAGTAAGTCAAATTCTTTCTGAGCTAGATTCACTTCTGTGTCATGAATAAAAACTCGGCGAGCATCCTTTTCGATTTTTAAACCGCGAATTATTAAGGTATTGCTCCCTTTTAAATCATCCCTGAACTTAAGTCTTAATCTTTCATAATTAACTATATTAGCTTTTACTCTAGCAACCATCTCTCCTGGGCTGAACGGCTTGGTTATATAGTCATCAGCACCCAGACTCAACCCTTTGATCTTATCTATTTCTTCCTTTTTAGCAGATACCAGAAGTACAGGTATATCTTTTTCGTCTTTTATCTTACACAGTATCTCCAACCCATCCATGCCAGGAAGCATGATATCCAGGATGAGTAGATCAAAATTTTTCTGTCTCAACATATCTAACCCATCCGAGCCATTAGAGCATACCTCAACTTGGAATTCTGCTACTTCCAAATAGTCTTTCTGTAACTCGGAAATACTCTTATCGTCTTCAATAATTAGAATCCTTTTCATATTCATTCCCTCATTTGCGATTTACTTAGTGAAATCATTATCCCGGTACCCTCATTGCCATGGGAAAGGGCCCATACCTTGCCTCCATGACCCTCGATGATATGTTTGGCTATAGCCAACCCTAAACCGCTTCCTTTGACCTCACCTCTCGCTATATCTGAACGATAGAAGCGGTCAAAAATGTGTGGGAGATCTTTTTCTTTTATTCCTATGCCGTTATCTCTAATCTCAATAATTATGCTAGTACTCGTTTCTCGTAGAAATATTTTTATCTCGCCTTGATTCTTATCCATATATTTGAGGGAATTATCGAGTATATTCATAATTACTCTTCTCATTCTTTCTTGATCGAGCAAGACATGATATTTCTCTTTCAAGTCGTTTATTAGGGATAATTTAATGTTATGCCTTTCCAGCTCGGGCTCACTTTCCTCGATACATCTCAGGATATAGTTTTCTACCTCAGTCCTTTCAAAATTAAAGGGAATTTGATTGAGATCCAACTTGGCATAGAGCAAGAGGTCATCTATCATTTCATCTACCTGCTGGGCTTTTGTATAGATAGTTTTTAGATATCTATCTGTTTTCTCCGGTGAGTTGGCAATTCCATCGAGTATGCCTTCGACATAGCCTTTGATAGAAGTTACCGGAGTCTTCAGATCATGAGATATACTGGATATAAGCATTTTGCGATTATCTTCAAGTTTTAATTGTTCATTAACTGAATTCTTTAGTTTTATCCTCATGAGTTCTAAATCCCGACATAATTCCTGAATCTCTTTATCACCTTCCTCAACTATCTCGTAATTAAGATTCCCTCCGCTGATCTCCGAAGCAGCCTTCTGTAGATTATTAAGAGGACTTAAGATGGTCCTGGAAAACTGACGCGATACATAGATATTCATAAACGCAAAGGATAAGCCAAATGAAACTGCTATTAAGATGAGGAAGCCTGCTAGTCCGTTTACTCCCTTCTCCAAAGGTGCCATTAACACTATCCTTCCTTGGGAACCGTTCATTAAATCAACTTCTATCGTTTGGACTGTATAAGATATACTATCGAGGAGAACAGGTTCTTTTCTACTATCCATCTGTCCCATATCTAAAACTTTAGCTATGTCTATTTTGCTAAATGAACTGGTGGAAAATACTAACCTTTCATCCTTTAGTATAAATAGTTCTCCATCTATTCCCGCTATTCTTTCCTGTAGGTATGTTTGAAAGCTTTTCTCTTCAAGTATTTCAGGTGTCTGTTGTAAATTGCTTTTCTCACTCAATAATTCCAATTTTATTTGATTTAACTTCTGATAATTATCAAATGATAAATTAGTATTTGTTACTTTGCTATAGATAAAAAGATAAGCTAACACAAGCAAAGCAGTAATAATTATTGGAATTATTACTGTTGCAGCATTAGCAAAGATTACACGTCTATTAAGATTCATCTTCCCACCTAATACTCTTTTTTATCAAATAGGTAATAACCTGCTGTGAAAAACATTATACCATATCCCAGCATTATCAGAAGCTGATGTCCAATTCTACTAAAGGGGAATGAACTTGCCAGCCATAAATTGTACCAATCAAGCTGGGAGGTTATGAATAAGCTGGAATATTGAGAAAAGAGCACCGCTCCAGCTTTGAGAATAAGAAATCCCAAAATCGACACAAAGAATACCGATGTACCGTTTTTAAATATGTTGGCTAAAAAGACTATTCCTAAAGCCAATACTATCATTGGTATTAGACTTACACTATACGACAAGACAATCTTGAAAAATCCGGCTACCGTAGCTGAATTGGCGTTGAATAAAAAACCTGCTAGCAAAGAAAACGCGAAAAGAACAAACAAGTTAAATAGGATAAAGATAACAATAGTAGTTACTTTCGCAGTAAAAATCTTGAATCTGCTAACCGGCCTTGTTAAGGTAACTCTCATCATATTGTTGGAGAATTCACTCGAGAAACAATCGATAGCTACTAAGGCTGTTAAAAGTGGTAGGATGGTGTTGACTACTACCGATAAGACGAGGATAGGGAATTCAACGCTACCTACCCCTCTAAGCCCAAATCCAGTTCTCATCCCCACGATGATAAGCTGTCCAACAACTATGACAGCGAGGGAAATAAAAATGGCTACCATTACTTTTTTCTTTTTATATAATTTCTCTATTTCATTGATTAGTGCTGCTTGGAACACGGCCATTTCTCTCCACCTCACTTACAAAGTAATTCTCCAAAGTAGCATAGTTTTGAAGTATGTTATCCGTACGGTCAACATTAAGCATTTTACCGTTATAAATGACCCCGATGCGGTCACAAGTTAATTCTACGTCATGTATTAAATGGCTGGAGATAAAAAATGTCGTCTTCTCTTTTTCCGCTAGAAGCATGATAAGTTTACGAATATCGATCATTCCTTCGACATCTAAGCCATTAAGGGGTTCATCAAGAATCAGAATCTTTGGTCTGGAAATTATAGCAGCAGCCAAGCCTAAGCGTTGCTTCATCCCTAACGAAAACTTTCTAGGTTTTTCATGTTTAAACTTAATCATCCCTGTAATTTCCAGAACCTCATCTATTCTTTGATCATCTACTCCTGGGTAATAACGGGAAAACTGTTTCAAATTTTCATAGGCACTAAGGAACGGAAAAGAATCTGCTACTTCTATGATACACCCAACTTCCGCCATGGCCTTTTCATATTCTTCCGTGATACTATGTCCAAAAATCCTGACATCTCCGCTATCGGCGCTGATAAGGCCTGTCATGATTTTCATGGCTGTTGTTTTCCCCGCACCGTTAGGGCCAAGAAAACCAAAAATATCTCCTTCATAGATATCGAGGTTGATATCTAAAATCCCGCGGCCGTTTGGATATACCTTAGTTAAATCTTTTATTTCAATGACTTTATTCATATACTTTCCTCCAGAGAATGAACGATAGCTGCCGGGAATAACCCCGGCAGCAAACCTTTTTTAGATTAAGAGCTGTTTCTAATAGATGATTATTAGTCAAACACTCTACTGAACATAGAATCGTAAAGCACATTCCCACTATCCTGATTGATATGGAAGTTTACTTTTCCTAAATACTCATCAAGGTAGATGTTTACATTTGTTGTGTTTCCCGCTTCAGTAGAGTATTCAAAATTGGCTTGACGTTTGTCATTCTCAAAGTTGGCATCAAATTTAAACTCTTGAGATATAGCTGCATATTGTTCATAATCAGTTCTATATTCCTCATAGTATCTACCTACAATAGAGCTATCATCAATATTCGTAATTTCTACAAACCGCTCGCCAATTTTAACGTATTTTCCGTCCTTCTCAATGAGAATATCATTTTTGAATAGTCCTTGAAATTTTTCGGGATTATTGATTTCTGGTCCATAGCCTGGTCTTTCAACGTCGTTTACGACCTTCTTGCCAGTTAAGTCGGGTTTCATCACTTCAGTGTTATTGATATCGCTCATCTTCATTAAGACTTCAAAACTAAGCTCATGTGTCTGCCCTTGTTTATCTTTACCGGAAAGTATTGCTGTTCCAAGCATGCTCTCCATTAGACCATCTGAGTTTATTAATGATTTACCACTGACTTCTTTGACGAAAATATCTTGGGTCAAGTGAGGTAAAGCAGACTGTCTACCATTGAATTCTTGTTTCAGCTGAAAAGATGACACCGCATTTATCAAGGCAGGTATCTGCATTTCAGACAAGGAGCCTGATATTTCTTTACTCCCATCTGGATTTTCCTTAACCATAACATGATCTTTCAGGCTTCCCACTACTGCATCCATAATTCTTTCAACATCTTCGGCACCTTGTTCATCGAAAGGATTCACAAAGTTAGTTGGGGAAGATTCACTGATAAGCTCCGTTACATAGTAGGTGTCTTGATCTTCGTTCCACCTAATTCTCACCTTGTCATCTGAATAATTATAGGAATTATAATTATCACCATTAATACTTTTCTGATTTGAGAGACTTTCTTGAGTATTATTGTCTCTATCGATTTTGCTAACATCGTTGCTGGACATAAGTGTTTCACCGTTATTCTTAACTTCCATCGAAATGTCTATTGTGAAACTATCCAGCTCCTCGCTACATTTCTCCGCAGTTGTCTTTAGCCCATCTTTAAGCTGTTCGTAGCCGCTCTTACTAACAATATCAGCCAGGGCCGTAGACGCAAACAGTAAGGCACCGATAGAAAAACTTATCAGCATTACTGTTTTCTTCTTCAACTTCATATGCTCAACTCCTTAAGTAATATATTTTTTAGAAGCTCCTGACTATATTCTAACCCGTAGGTCTTGATAATCTGTAAACAGATTCTAAACAAATTATAAACAATTACAGCCTTCCCAACCAATGCTTGCCTTTTCTGAGTTCTCTTTGCATTCCCTCCAGAAGTTTTTGATCTGATAGTATGTCCCATCCAGTTAGCGCTAAGGCTTTTACTGCCAGTGAAAGTACTCCCTTCCCATCATCTGAGAGTGCGGCTTTCATGAACTCTAATGTATGAGGCAACTCTTGTCCTTTACCCATCTTAAGATAGGGATGGATAGTCGGGACAACATGACTGATATTTCCCATATCGACTGATCCCATCATCGTCTGTGGAGGTTCAATATCATCAATGCCCAATTCTTGTAAGTTATCTCTAAAACGTCCAGCAAGAACACTGTTACTTTTCATCTCATGATAGGAGTTTTCATAGTATTTCCAGGACATCTGTGCTCCGACTCTACCGGCTGCTTTACTTGCTAAGTCTAGAAACTTCTGCCGGTTTCTGTTCAAGACGTCCCTAGTTGCAGCTCTTAAATAGAATCTAGCTACTGCCTTATCGGGAACTATATTTGGTACTTTTCCACCTTCTACAATAATACCGTCTATTCTTTCTGAATTAGACAATTTGCGTTTTAACTTCGATAGCATTTCAAAAAGTATAAGCATAGCATCAAGAGCATTTACTCCTGAACTCTCTGAGATAGCCATATGCCCAGCTTTTCCATAGAAAGTTATCTCCAGAGCATCAAGAGCCAAGCTGGATATCTCGGGCACATTGCAGCTTCCAGGGTGGAACATCAGAGCCGCATCCATATCTTTAAAAACTCCCTGCTCTACCAATACAACTTTCGCGCCACTCGATTCTTCTGCAGGGCTACCTACGACTACTACCTCTCCGACAAGATTGGAGATACTACTTAGGACGACTGCTGCTCCAACGCTGGCTGCTCCAATCAAGTTATGCCCACACCCATGTCCAATCTCAGGTAATGCATCATATTCTGCCAATAAAGCTATCTTTGGTCCTTTATACTTCCCTTGGAAGCTAGCTAGGAAAGAAGTCTCAATATCAGCCAACGGTTTCTCTATTATAAATCCTCTATTACCCAAGAAATCGGTAAGTATCTTCTGAGCAAAATACTCTTTATACCCTTCTTCTGGGTTATTGCCTATTTCGGAAGCAAGTTCCCATATCTCTTCTTGGAGAGAGTGAGCTATTTCTATCATTTTACTTTTATGTTCTTCCATGCCACACCCGCTTTTTATATTTTGTTGTTTATAAAAATAATCCCGAAATTCACTATGCAAATGTAGTTCAGAACCAGAAGGTTCCTGAATCCATTTCTAGTAAATATTCGAGATTAGTACATTTTTCCCTTTTATTTAATGAATAATGTTAGTATTCCTTATTCATATTTCTTCGTTAAATAGCCGCCTAATCCTTCAAATATTGCCATTGCTAATCTTTGTTGATGATCAGCTTGATTGAGTTTTATCTCTTCTTCGGGGTTAGTAAGAAATCCTAACTCTACAGTAACAGCTACCATACCCGTGTTTTTCAAAATAAAGTAACTTTGATTAGCCTTTGCTGATCTTTCCTTTTCACTCAGTATATTAAGCCTTTCTTGAATGCTCACAGCTAAATTTTCTCCCTCGGGTGAATTAGGGTGATAAAACACCTGGGGTCCAAACTGCCCAGGATCAGGAAAGCTATTAGCATGGATACTCAAATATATATCTGCTTCAGTTTCTACGGCTGCCTTAATCCGGAAAGCTAAATCTTCTCTTTTCCTCTGCATAAGTTTATTAGAGCTACCAAAGTCTCGGTCTTCTTCTCGAAGCATTACAACGTTACAACCGGCTTGCTCAAGAAGCAAATGAATTCTTTTGGCGACTTCTAGATTAACATCTTTCTCCAACGTATTGTTATACCCAACAGCCCCTGGATCAACTCCTCCATGACCTGCATCTATAAATATTGTTTTACCCCCAAGAACCCAGGACCATCCTGGAACTTCATTATTTACCTTAGTAGCTTTCTGGAGTATTAAACTCCCTCCTGCTATAACTATAAAAAGGCCTATAACAATACCAATCATTATTCTACGGTTAAACAAATTCAATCTGTTTCTCTTTTTAAAAGAGTTCACTTGTTTATACATCCCTCATCCCCCCTCACATATATTTATGGGGGAAAAGCTTTTATTATTCGATGTAGCTCAAAAAGTATTTATGGCTAAAAAAAAGAGTGTCCTCTGTGGACACCCTCTTGATATTTCGATAAAATCCGATATTAACGTTTTGAGAATTGAGGAGCTTTACGGGCTTTTTTCAGTCCGTATTTACGACGCTCTTTCATACGAGGATCACGAGTTAGGAATCCTGCTCTTTTCAAGGTAGGACGAAGACTTTCGTCAACTTTCAGGAGAGCTCTGGCGATACCCATTCTTAGTGCTCCAGCTTGACCAGTTGTTCCGCCACCATGTACGCGAGCAAAAACATCATATTTGCCAAGGGTCTCAGTGATTTCCAACGGCTGTTGAACAATCATTTCTAAAGTTTTCTTGCCAAAATACTCGCTTAAACCTCTATCATTAATACTATATTTACCATCACCGGCAAGAAGTCTAACCCGGGCTACCGCATTTTTTCTTCTTCCGGTTCCTAAATGTTGAAGTTGTGCTGCCATGCTTTAACCTCCTTCCAACCTATTTAATGGACCATATTTCAGCTTTTTGTGCTGAATGTGGATGTTCAGAACCTTTATAAACTTTAAGCTTTTTATACATCTGTGCTCCAAGTTTGTTATGAGGAAGCATTCCTTTTACAGCATGTTCCATAGCTCTTTCCGGCGCTTTATTCATCAGGACTCTATAAGTCATTTCTTTAAGTCCACCTGGATATCCAGAATGCCAGCGATACTTTTTGTCATCAAGTTTTTTTCCAGTTAGTACGATCTTCTCAGCATTAATTACTATAACAAAATCACCCGTATCGACGTTAGGAGTAAATATGGGCTTATGTTTACCTCTAAGCAAGCGAGCGACTTCTGTCGCAACTCGTCCGAGAGGAATACCTGCTGCATCAATGACGTACCATTTACGTTCCACCTCATGCGCTTTCGCAAACTGAGTGGTCATAGCGTTCCCTCCATTTGTTCGTATCTGAAATTTTTCTGGTATTATACATGTTGTTATATTATCACCAAGAACGTGGGGCTCAATCACGATCCAGTAAAATAATCACTTCTTAAAATTTTATCTAAAATTGCCTTTAAAGTCAATACTAATCGCTGTAAGCGATTGGGGGACATTCCTGTACCGAGAGTCTACCACTTGCTTCAGCAGGTGTGTCCCCATTCTTCTATATCAACTCTTCAAATTCGTTCTCTTCGATATCAGCAAAGATACTACTCGGTTTCTGCCCATCGTAATTTACGGTGGTAAGCGTTAATCCCGAGGCTGAAACCGTCTTTCCCGCCCGAATTCGTTCCTGAGATGCGATAACCTCTGGAATATCCTCCGGCCGAATTCTCCCTTTGCCAACATATACAAGAGTCCCTGCGATAATTCTAACCATGTTGTATAGAAAACCATTTCCTATACAGGTAACAAGAATTTCTCTTCCTGTCTGTCTAGCCTCGCAGTGGTAAAGTGTCCGGACAAAACTTTTGGCCGAAGATCCGGTAGCTGCAAAAGCCCTAAAATCATGTATTCCTTCTATGAGGGAAGCTGCCTGTTGCATTTTAACTATATCTAGTGGTACTGGTTCATGAAGGGTATACAGTCGGGTAAAGATATTAGGGATCCGTCCGTTATCTATCCTGTAATCATATCTCTTCCATTTGGCACCTAAGCGAGCATTGAAGTCTTCAGATGTATCCTGAGCCTCCAAAACCCTGATATCAAAAGGCAGGATACTATTTAAAGCTTTAGGAATTTTCTCCTGAGGTATACTAACTTTTGAGTTAAAATTAGTAACTTGGCCCGCGGCGTGTACCCCAGTATCTGTCCTACCTGCTGTGGTAACCTTAATTTCTTCGACAAAAAGTTTCTTCCAGGCCTTTTCCAATTCCCCTTGGATAGTCAGCCCATGTTCTGCAGGCTGACGCTGGAATCCGTGGTAGTTCGTACCATCATAGGCTAGTCGCAGAAGGATATTTCGCATGTGCTCTCCCAAGTAAATTGACCGCTGTGCTAGCTACCTTGGAACTGTACCGCAGTATTTGCGTCAAGCGGAGCAAGGATGCGGAGCGCGGCAGTTAGCGACAGGAGGTCGCTATTGCCGAAAAGCATTACTGCGGTGCAGTTCCGTGCACCAGCTCCAAGGTCAGGTTACTTTGACTCAGTAACCTGACCGCTATGCAGTTCAGTCAACAAGTTCAACCAAGACCATTTGAGCAGCATCTCCACGACGGAAGCCTGTTCTTACAATCCTGGTATAGCCCCCCTGCCTGTCGGCATATTTAGGACCGATATTATCGAACAATTCCTTGACTACAGTTTCGTCAAGTAAGAATTCCATTGCTTGCCTTCTAGCAGCAAGATCACCTCGTTTACCGAGAGTAATCATCTTTTCAGCTAGAGAGTGCATTTCTTTGGCTCTTGCTTCAGTAGTCTCGATTCGTCCATGTTTCAGAAATGAAGTTACAATATTTCTTAACAGAGCTTTTCTTTGACTCATGTTAATTCCTAGCTTACGATATGCCAACTGTGATCCCCCCTTTAAGCTTTACTCTTCCGGAGTACGGAATCCCAGTCCTAGTTCTCTGAGTTTATTTTCAACTTCCTCGAGAGATTTACGTCCAAGATTGCGCACTTTAATCATGTCTTCTTCTGTTCTTTGGGTCAGTTCTTCAACGCTGTTAATACCTGCTCGTTTAAGGCAGTTATAGGATCTTACGGACAAATCTAGTTCCTCAATGGTCATCTCCAGTATCTTGTCCTTCGCTTCTTCTTCTTTTTCTACCATAATCTCAACATTGCCGAGGTTATCGGTAAGCCCTATGAATAAGCGTAAGTGTTCACTCAATATCTTGGCAGCTAAACTAGTAGCCTCTTCTGGAGTTATACTACCATTCGAGTATACCTCCAAAGTAAGTCTGTCAAAGTCGGTCATCATACCTACACGTGTATCTTCTACAGCATAGTTAACTTTATAGATAGGTGCGAATATCGAATCTACAGGAATAACACCTATAGCATGATCATTCTTCTTGTTCTTCTCAGCAGGTACATATCCACGTGAACGGTCCACATTCATTTCCATGAAGAGTCGTCCATCTTTGTCTAGCGTAGCAATTTTTAAATCAGGGTTAAGAATTTCAATATCAGGACCTGTGATAATATCACTGCCTGTGACAACTCTCTCACCTTCACATTCCAAACGAAGAACTCTTGGTTCATCCGTATGGCCTTTAAGCGCCAAGGATTTTATATTGAGGATTATTTCTGTTACGTCTTCCAAGACTCCTGGAATGGTTGAGAATTCGTGAAGTACTCCTTCTATTTTGACCGAACTAACCGCCGACCCTGGTAAGGAAGAAAGTAGAATGCGACGTAAGGAATTCCCTAGTGTTATCCCATATCCTCTTTCCAACGGTTCGATTACGAATTTGGCATAGGTATTGTCTTCTGATCGCTCAACGCACTCGATATTGGGCTTCTCGATTTCAAGCATCGGATGCACCTTCTTTCTCGGAAAAGTTTAACGTGAATACTTCTCAACAATTAGATGTTCCTCAATAGGAATCTGGATATCTTCACGTGCTGGTAAGTTAATCACTGTACCAGTTAGATTGTTAACATCTAAACTGAGCCAAGCTGGAACTGCACGATCCTTGAGTATCTCTGCCATTTCCTTGATTCTGTTGATATCTCTGCTCTTTTCTTTGATGGAGATTAACTCTCCTGTGTTAACAAGATAAGAGGCGATATCTACACGCCTACCATTTACTGTGATATGACCATGATTAACAAACTGACGAGCTTCCGCTCTGGAAGCCGCGAATCCTAGTCTGTATACAACGTTATCTAGACGACGCTCAAGTAAACGCAGGAGGTTCTCCCCTGCCATTCCTTTTTGGCGATTACCTATCACAAAGTATTTGTGGAATTGTTTCTCCAAGACACCATAAATTCTACGAACTTTTTGCTTTTCTCTCAGCTGAATGCTGAAATCGCTAGGCTTTTTACCTCTACTCTGTCCATGCATTCCTGGGGCATATTGACGACGGTCAATAGCGCATTTGCTTGAGTAGCAACGGTCACCTTTGAGAAACAGTTTCTGTCCTTCACGCCTGCACAAACGGCAGACTGAATCTGTATATTTTGCCATATTTGCTTACACCCCCTATACTCTTCTGCGTTTGGGTGCGCGACACCCGTTATGCGGAATTGGTGTTACGTCTCTTATAAGGTTGACTTCCAATCCTGCTGCTTGCAAGGCTCTTATCGCTGCTTCCCTGCCAGCGCCCGGGCCTTTAACTAAACATTCAACACTTTTTAATCCATGTTCCATCGCTGCTTTAGCAGCAGTATCAGCGGCCATTTGAGCAGCAAAAGGAGTGCTTTTGCGTGACCCCCTGAATCCTAATGATCCGGAACTTGACCAGGAAACAGCGTTTCCAGTAGGATCAGTGATGGTGACGATAGTATTGTTAAAAGTTGATTTGATATGCGCTACGCCACTTTCGATGTTCTTGCGTTCTCTTCTTCTCGTACGAGCAACTTTCCGTGCCATGCTTCAATGCCCTCCTTTACTTTTTCTTCTTACCGCCGATTGCTCTAGCAGGTCCTTTGCGTGTACGGGCATTGGTTTTGGTCCTTTGACCACGTACAGGTAGTCCTCGTCTATGACGGATTCCACGATAACAGCCTATTTCCATCAATCTTTTAATGTTGAGAGATACTTCACGACGAAGATCTCCTTCAACCTTAAATCCTTTATCAATAGCTTCCCTGATTTTTGCTATTTCGTCATCTGTGAGATCCTTAACCCTGGTATCTGGGCTAACCTGAGCTTGGGTCAGGATTTTTTTTGATTGAGAGTCTCCTATTCCATAAATGTAAGTCAGAGATATCTCAACACGTTTGTCTCGAGGTAAATCAACCCCTGCGATACGTGCCATCTAGATGTCACACCCCCATTTTCTATTTGGTTCTTTGTAATAGTATTCAATAACATTTTGTCTTAAGTTTTTTATGACCAAGACATTTAATTTTAGCAGAAATTCGGTATGGAAGCAATTATCTTCTGAGTTTAGCCTTGGCGCTGCTTATGCTTTGGGTTTTCGCATATTACCATGACTTTTCCGTGCCGTTTAATTATTTTGCACTTTTCACAAATCGGTTTCACAGAAGGCCTTACTTTCATTGGTAATCCCCCCTTAATCCTTTACTTAAATCTATATACAATGCGTCCTCTGGTCAGGTCATAAGGAGAAAGCTCCACTGTGACCCGATCTCCTGGAAGAATCTTAATGAAATGCATGCGGATTTTTCCTGATACATGTGCGAGTACCTTGTGTCCATTATTCAGTTCCACCCTGAACATTGCGTTCGGTAGTGGTTCAAGAACTTTACCTTCTACTTCAATAACATCTTCTTTGGACATAAGCATTTTCCTCCTTTGACTTTTTATCCCTCTAGAGACTAGGTTCGAGTTAGTATTTCAGGCCCATTTTCCGTGATAGCTATTGTATGCTCGAAATGTGCCGAGGCTCGGCGATCTTTGGTTACTACTGTCCATTCGTCCTTAAGAGTTTCTACATTATATCCTCCTAAGTTCACCATGGGCTCTATCGCCAGGGCCATTCCTACCTCGAGTCTCGGCCCCCTGCCGGGTTTGCCAAAGTTGGGCAGCTGTGGTTCCTCGTGCATTTTTGTCCCGATTCCGTGACCTACATAATCACGTACAACCGACATACCGTTTCTTTCGACATAGGACTGAATAGCATAAGAGATATCAAAAAGACGATTCCCTTTCCAGGCTTGGGCAATCCCCAACTTCAGTGATTCATCGCACACTGTAAGAAGTCTTTTGTTATCTTCTGAGATATCCCCTACGGGTAGCGTTATGGCTGAATCACCATAATACCCATGATATAACGCTCCACAATCGATACTGATAATATCTCCATTTTTCAGAGCTCTTAAACTAGGAATCCCATGAACAACCTCTTCATTGATTGAAGTACATAAAGTAGCGGGAAAACCATTATATCCTTTAAAAGCTGGAACTGCGCCATAGCTACGGATATGTTCTTCAGCTGCCTTATCAAGTTCTTCGGTAGATACTCCCGGCTTAACCATCTCTTTCATGATCTCCAACACTTCAGCTACGATTCGGCCGGCACTACGCATGCGGTCAAGTTGTTCTTTATTCTTCACTTCAATCATACGTCACTCCAAGACATCAAGAATATCATGGAATACTTTTTCTATTTCTTGATCACCTTGTATTCTTCTGAGTAGACCTTGCTCATTATAGTAAGCGATTAGTGGTTCGGTCTGCTCATTGTAAACTCTAAGGCGGTTTTTCGCTGTTTCCAGCGTGTCGTCACTTCGTTGATAAAGCTCCCCTCCGCATTTATCACATTTTCCCGGTTCTAGGGGTGGGTTAAATACCATATGGTAGGTAGCAGTACACTGTTTACATACCCTTCGACCAGTAAGTCTTTCGAGGAGGTTCTTATCGTCGAGTTCAATATTGACTACGCCGTCGAGACCTATATTAAGATCACTTAGTATTTTGGCTAAAGCATCTGCCTGGGCAGCCGTACGAGGGAATCCATCCAGAAGGAAGCCGTTAGAACAATCAGCTTGTGCTAATCTTTCTGCTACAATGCCAATTGTAACTTCATCCGGGACTAAAGCCCCCGAATCCAGGTATTGTTTAGCCTTAATCCCCAGTGGGGTCTGCTCTTTAATTGCTGCCCTGAACATATCTCCAGTAGAGATATGCGGGATTGTGAAGTGCTGAGTAAGCAGTTCTGCCTGAGTCCCTTTTCCTGCACCAGGAGGACCCATGAGTATAGCTCTCATCTTTTCTTCCTCCTTATTTCAGGAATCCTTGATAGTGTCTCTGCATAAGCTGACCTTCAATCTGTTTCATGGTTTCTAAAGCTACGCTTACAACGATGAGCAGAGAAGTTCCCCCCAAGTAAATATTCTGAATTCCTGTTAACCCAATCACCATACTAGGAAGAACAGCGATGAGTGCTAAGAAAAGTCCACCAGCTAAAGTAACTCTACTCAGAATTTTAAACATATAGTCCGATGTGGAACGCCCGGGACGTATTCCTGGGATAAAACCACCGTGCTTCTTAAGGTTCTCCGCAACATCAACAGGATTAAAAGTAATTCCTGTGTAAAAATAGGTGAAGAATATGATCAACAGTGCATACATTGTCAGGTATGGTATCGATTGTAAGGAACCATTCATGGTCATCCACTGCTGAACAAAAAGTGAAAACCCAGATGTATTTGGCATCCAAGAAGCTATGGTAGCTGGGAAAGCCATCAAGGAAATACCGAAGATAATCGGAATAACACCTGCTTGGTTAACTTTTAAAGGTATATGCGAACTTTGTCCACCGTATACCCTGCGTCCTACTACTCTTTTGGCATATTGCACAGGGATTCTTCTTTGGCCTTCTTGAATATAAACTACACCTGCGATAATAACGGCTGCAATGATTAACAACCCTACAATAGCAAACCAGCTTATTTCACCAACTTTTAAGAGGCCAATCAAATATTTAACAGCATCCGGTACTGCGGCAACGATACCAGCAAAGATTATGAGTGAGATACCATTACCTATGCCATGTTCTGTTATTTGTTCGCCAAGCCACATCAAAAACGCCGTTCCTGCGGTTAGTACTAAAGCAATCATTAGATAGACAGGTATTCTTAACGATGGATCAGGAATAATAAGTGCTCCTCGCAAACCTATTGTCAAACCTAGACCATTGATAAAGCCGAATACTACTGTTGCGTAACGAATATACTGAACAATTTTCTTTCTGCCTTCTTCCCCTTCTTTAGAGAGTCTCTCCAGATGAGGTACAACTACAGTCAGAAGTTGAATGATAATCGAAGCGGTAATATACGGCATGATACTTAAAGCAAATACCGAGAATCGTCTTAGAGAACCACCGGAAAAGGTGTTGAAGAAATCTAAAATTCCTCCGCTGCCTCCCATCATTTCCGTAAGTAGTGCACGATCCATAAAAGGAATAGGTATATGTGCCCCTATCCTAAAGACTAGGAGCATAAGCAAGGTGAATCCAATTTTTTGTCTAATGCTTGGAACCTTCAAGGCATCTTTCAGGGTCTGCAGTATCGCCAATTTATTCCACCTCTACTTTTCCACCTGCAGCGGTTATTTTTTCTGCTGCTGTTTTGCTCACTTTATTTACTTTTATTGTAAGTGCCTTGGTCAGCTCACCGTCGCCCAATACTTTAACACCATCTTGAATTTTGTTAATCAATCCGACAGCAAAGAGAGCTTCAACAGTGACTTCGGCTCCTTGTTCAAATCGTTCCTCTAAATCGGAAACGTTTACAACTGTGTATTCTTTACGAAATATATTATGAAACCCTCGTTTAGGAAGTCTACGGGTCATTGGCATTTGTCCACCCTCAAAACCAGGACGGACTCCTCCTCCTGATCGAGCGTTTTGACCATTATGACCTCTACCGGCTGTATTTCCCAAACCAGATCCGGTACCACGTCCCAAACGTTTACGTGTTTTAGTTGACCCTTTGGCAGGTTTGAGTTCATGGAGTTTCAAATACGGACACCTCCTTACTTTTTGCAGTTCTATCAGTATCTTTTAGCTGATTATCTCTTCCACTGTCTTGCCACGCAACTTGGCTACTTCGCTTTCACGCTTCAATCCTTGAAGGCCAGCCATAGTAGCATTAACTACGTTGTGGGCATTAGAAGTTCCTAATGATTTGGTGAGTATATCTTTAACCCCTGCTACTTCAAGTACAGCACGGACCGGTCCACCAGCAATAACTCCAGTACCTTTAGCTGCCGGCTTTAACATAACCTGACCAGCTCCATACTTGCCAATTATTGGATGGGGAATCGTAGTTCCTTTGAGAGGTATTGAAACCAGGTTTTTCTTAGCATCTTCTATTCCTTTGCGAATAGCTTCAGGAACTTCTCCAGCTTTACCTAAACCTGCGCCAATAATACCGTTTCCGTCTCCCACTACAACCAAAGCACTAAAGCTAAATCGTCTTCCGCCTTTAACAACTTTGGCTACGCGAGCAATATGCACAATCTTTTCAGTAAGCTCAAGTTTGTTAGGATCGATATTTGATGACAATTATTTTCCCTCCTTTACATTAGTTTTAGAAGCTAAGACCTGCTTCTCTCGCACCCTCTGCTAAGGCTGCTATTCTACCATGGTAAAGACTCCCACCACGGTCATAGACAACTTTGGTGATCCCTTTTTCATGTGCTTTCTTGGCAATGAGTTCTCCTACCTTTTTAGCACCTTCTATATTGCCACCTGACATCCCGGCTTCCTTGAAAACTAAATCAAGGGATGAGGCTGCAGCAAGTGTTACAGCAAGATCATCATTTATAATCTGAGCATAAATATGATTTAAGCTCCTAAATACTGCTAGACGTGGTCTTTCTGCAGTACCATGGATTTTATTACGAACACTTTTATGCTTCTTTTTTAGAATCTCTCTGCGGTCAGTCCGCTTTATCAAAGTTTTTCACCCTTTCCTAGTAAGAGATTTTGCCCTTACCTTATTTCTTGGCGCCGGTCTTTCCTTCTTTACGGCGAACAACTTCTTTTTCATATCTAATACCTTTGCCTTTATAAGGCTCAGGAGGACGTTGTTCACGGACATTAGCAGCAAAGATTCCCACTTTTTCCTTATCGATTCCTTTAATGGTAATCTTAGTTGGTGCGGGAACCTCTATCTCTATACCTTCCCACGGCTCCATCTCAACAGGATGTGATTTACCCACTGTCAAGGCAAGTTTTTTTCCTTTTAGAGCCGCACGGTAACCTACACCAACCATCTCTAGATTTTTACTATACCCATTGGTTACTCCTTCGATCATATTAAAAAGAAGTGAACGGGTTAATCCATGGTAGGAACGGTGTAACGGTTTATCGCTAGAGCGTGTGAGATTAATTGTGTTTTCTTCGATACTAATATTTATTTCAGGTCTTAGTTCTTTAGTAAGTGTTCCCTTAGGACCCTTAACTGTGTAAACGTGACCTTCTTGTATTACTTCTACTCCGCTTGGAATAGTAATAGCTTTTCTACCAATTCGAGACATATTCTACACCTCCATCCTTTACCAAATGTAGCAAATGACTTCTCCACCTAAACCTTCATTGCGAGCCTGTCTGTCAGGCATGATGCCTTTGGAGGTAGATATTATAGCAACTCCTAGACCGCTTAGAACTCTGGGAATATTATCTTTCTTGGCATAAACGCGTAAACCAGGACGGCTAATACGCTTAAGACCAGATATAACTCTTTCCCGATTAGGACCGTATTTAAGGTAGAGCCTTAAGACACCCTGTTTGCTATCTGCAATATATTCGTAGTCCTTAATATAGCCTTCTTGTTTAAGGACTTCAGCAAGATCTTTTTTCATGTTTGATGCCGGAATTTCAACTTTTTCATGGTAAACCATGCCCGCATTACGAATACGTGTTAAGAAATCGGCAATTGGATCTGATGATATTGACACTTAGTCTTCCCCCTTTCTCCAATAGTCGGTGCTTACCAACTAGCTTTGGTGATACCAGGTAATTCTCCATTATGAGCTAGTTCTCTAAAGCATATCCTACATATTCCGAATTTGCGCATATAAGCGTGTGGGCGACCGCATACTTTACAGCGATTGTGCCAGCGTACAGAATATTTCGGTTTGCGCGATTGACGAACTATCATTGACGTTTTGGCCATAATTTATGCCTCCTTAAATTCTAGTCACGAAACGGCATTCCGAATCCTTTTAGAAGCTCTTTTGCTTCTTCATCGGTATTAGCTGTAGTTACAAAAACTATATCCATACCCCTGATTTTATCTACTTTATCATAGTTAATCTCAGGAAATATTAGCTGCTCTTTAATGCCTAAAGTATAGTTACCTCTACCATCGAAAGCCTTCGCAGACACACCTTGAAAGTCACGGACACGTGGAAGAGCTACATTCAGAAGTCTATCAACGAATTCATACATCCGCTTGCCTCTTAATGTTACTTTCACACCTATTGGCATCCCAGCACGTAGCTTAAACGCAGCGATTGATTTCTTAGCACGGGTGACAACAGGTTTCTGTCCTGCAATAGTCATGATATCTTCTACTGCTGAATCGATAGTTTTAGGATTTTGAACTGCTTCTCCTAATCCGACGTTGATTACAACTTTGTTTAACTTAGGAGTTTGCATAATGTTAGTGTAGTTGAACTTCTTCTGAAGATTCGGGGTTATTTCATTTTTATAAAATTCTATTAAGCGAGCCACCAGAGTACCTCCCTCCTGGAATTACTTCTTTTCTTTATCAGGTAAGTTATGTCCACATTTTTTGCAGACTCTCACCTTTCCTTCTCCGGTAATCTTCATACTCCTTCTAGTCACAGAATTACATTCTGAGCAGAAAAGCATAACATTGGAAACGTTAATTGGAGCTTCCTGATCCATAATTCCACCCTGAGGTATACTCTTGGTTGGTTTCTGGTGTTTCTTAACAATGTTGGTCTTTTCAACCACAATTCTATTCTTGCTAGGGATTACTTCCAATACTTTACCTTTTTTTCCAGCATCTTTACCGGAGATCACCATTACCGTATCGCCTTTTCTGACGTTTAGTTTATTCTTTTCGGTGGTCATATTTCTTCACCTCCATCCGGCATCTTATAATACTTCCGGTGCCAGCGAAACAATTTTCATATAGTCTCTTTCCCTGAGTTCACGGGCAACTGGTCCAAAAATACGTGTTCCTTTTGGGCTTTTATCATCCTTGATGATTACTGCAGCATTTTCGCTGAACTTAATATATGAACCATCAGGCCTTTTAATCTCTTTAGTTGTGCGGACTATAACCGCTTTTACAACTTCACCTTTTTTGACAACGCCGCCTGGTGTTGCCTCTTTAACAGAAGCAATGATTACATCACCAATTGATGCGTAGCGGCGTCTAGTGCCACCCAGAACACGGATGCATAATAGTTTCTTTGCTCCGGTATTGTCCCCCACCTTTAGGGTTGATTCTTGCTGAATCATTGGGCGGTACCTCCTTTCTGGCTGCTTCTTTTTCTCTCAGACTAGAGAACAATTGCTTTTTCTACAACCTTAACCAGTCTCCAGCATTTATCTTTGCTTAGAGGTCTTGTCTCCATTATTAAGACGATATCACCTATTTTAGCTTCGCTGTTCTCATCATGCGCCTTATATTTCTTAGTAACTCTTATGGTCTTTTTATACACAGGATGCTTCATAGTAGTTTCAACAGATACTACTATGGTTTTATCCATCTTATCACTGACTACTTTACCGAACTTATTCCTACGGTTCGTTCTTTCCAATGTTACTGCCTCCTTTCCTGCCTTAAGCACGCTTGAGTTCGCGCTCACGGAGAATGGTCTTACCTCGGGCTATTCCTTTACGAACTTCTCTAATCCGCATATGATTATCGAGCTGTCCAGTAGCTAGTTGAAAACGCAAATTGAATAGTTCCGTCTTAAACTGGTCAATCTGTTTACCCAGTTCTTCATCTGTCATATCACGGAAATTCTTATTCTTGGCCATTTGCGTCACCTCCAACCTCTTCATCAACCTGATCTTCTTTACGGACAAACTTACATTTAACAGAAAGTTTGTGTGCTGCCAGACGCAACGCCTCACGGGCTACTTCCTCAGAAACTCCAGCAAGTTCAAACATTATTCTCTTAGGCTTAACAACCGCGACCCAGTATTCAGGGGTACCTTTACCACTTCCCATACGGGTTTCAGCAGGTTTTGCAGTAATCGGCCTGTCTGGGAAGATATCTATCCAAACCTTACCACCACGCTTGATATAACGTGTCATGGCGATACGGGCCGCCTCAATCTGGCGATTAGTAATCCAACCATTTTCCAGTGCCATCAAACCATACTCGCCATAAACGATTTTAGTGCCTCTTTGAGCTACACCTTTGAGGCTGGGACGATGCTGTTTACGACGTTTTACTCGGGTAGGTACTAGCATCTTATACTCCTCCTTCCTCCTGAGCAACCTTCTTGGTAGGAAGAATTTCTCCGCGATAAATCCAAACTTTTATACCGATTTTGCCGTAGGTTGTATTCGCTTCAGCAAATCCATAATCGATATCTGCACGTAGGGTATGAAGGGGTACTTTTCCTTCGTTATACCATTCTGTGCGAGCAATTTCCGCTCCACCAAGACGACCACCACATGAAATTTTAATGCCTTGGGCACCGACACGCATTGTGCGGCCCACTGTTTGTTTCATAGCTCTACGGAAGGAAACACGTTTCTCGAGCTGCTGGGCCACACCTTCGGCAACCAGCTGAGCATCAAGTTCTGGTTTCTTAATCTCCACGATATTAACAGCTACCTGCTTACCTGTCATTGCTTCGAGTGTTTTACGCAGGTTTTCTACTTCAGTTCCACCACGTCCGATAACTATTCCAGGTTTAGCAGCATGTATGGATATCTTTACTCTGTTAGCTGCTCTTTCTATTTCAACCTTAGGAACTCCAGCTTGATGGAGTTTCTTTAGGATGAACTTACGGATTTTGAGATCTTCGTGAAGGAGCTCCTCGTAGTTTCTATCAGCATACCAACGGCCTTCCCAGGTACGGATAATTCCCATTCGAAGACCTTTGGGGTTTACTTTTTGACCCATGCTTTGCCTATTCCTCCTTCTTATCACCGACAACTACGGTTATGTGGCTGGTCCGTTTACGGATCTTATCAGCTCGTCCCATAGCGCGGGGCATAATTCGCTTTAGCGTAGGTCCCTGATCTACATAAATACAAGTTACATACAGATCATCAGGACTTAATTCCAAGTTGTGTTCAGCGTTAGCAACAGCTGAATTTAATACTTTACTCACCGGGTCTGTGGATACCTTAGGTGTAAACTTTAGAATAGCTAAGGCTTCATCCACTTTCTTTCCACGAATTAAGTTAACAACTTGGCGCACTTTGCGAGGAGAGATACGAATATATTTGGCAGTCGCTTTTGTTTCCATCTTGTTTACCTCCTCTCAACTAGCGTAAGCCACTAGACTTTTCGCTTCCGGCATGTCCTTTAAATGTTCTTGTTAGCGAAAATTCACCAAGTTTGTGTCCCACCATATCTTCGGTTACATAAACAGGTACATGTTTGCGCCCGTCATGAACTGCAATTGTATGACCTACCATCTGAGGAAAAATGGTTGACCTTCTAGACCAGGTCTTTAAAACTTTCTTTTCCCCAGCTTTATTCATTTCTTCTACCCGTTTTAAGAGGCGATCACTAATATACGGTCCTTTTTTAACAGATCTGCCCATTTAAAGTCTCCTTTCGCTTACTTCTTGCCTCTACGCTTGACAATGAATTTATTGCTTTGATTCTTCTTTTTACGTGTTTTTGCGCCTAGAGCAGGTTTGCCCCATGGAGTAACTGGATTACGTCCGAGCGGATTACGACCCTCACCACCACCATGTGGATGGTCTACAGGATTCATAACTTTACCACGTACTGTCGGGCGTTTTCCTAGCCAGCGATTTCTCCCAGCCTTACCTATTCTAACATTTTCATAATCCACATTACCTACTTGGCCAATAGTAGCGCGACACTCTAGAAGGATCATTCTCATTTCGCCTGAAGGCAACCTGAAAGTTGCATATCTTCCTTCTTTAGCCATTAACTGAGCTGAACCACCAGCAGAGCGAACAAGTTGTCCACCTTTGCCAGGCTTCATCTCAATATTATGCACTAGCGTGCCTACTGGGATGTTTTTGATGGGCATGGTGTTCCCAACTTTGATATCAGCTCCAGAACCAGTAATAACTTCCTGACCTACTTTTATACCGTTCGGTGCAATAATATAGGTTTTTAAACCATCAGCGTAGTTTAGAAGTGCGATATTAGCTGAGCGATTAGGGTCATACTCGATACTTGCTACCTTGGCAACGATTCCATCCTTATTACGTTTAAAATCAATAATACGGTAACGCCTTTTATGACCGCCACCCTGGTGACGTATGGTCAAGCGACCTTGATTATTTCTTCCTGCTCTTTTGCGCAGGGGAGCGAGCAGCGAACGTTCAGGGTCAACCCTGGTAATCTCTTCAAAAGTAAGCACTGACATTTTTCTGCGTCCCGGTGATGTTGGCTTATATACTCTTGTTGGCATATTTTTTCCCTCCTTTGCCTAGGTTATTTTACAGACCTGCAAATCCTTCAATTTTGTTTCCAGGCTCAAGGGTTACTATGGCTTTCTTTTTGGTTGTTGTCTTACCTACATAGCGACCCATGCGTTTTTCTTTGGGCTTGACTGTTAGAGTATGAACATTATCTACCTTAACCTTGAACATTTTCTCAACAGCTTTTTTAATCTCAATCTTGTTCGAGTTAACATCGACATAGAAGGTGTATTTACTATCTCCAATCATCCCTACCGATTTCTCAGAAACTACAGGGCGGATAAGGACATCACGTGCGTCACGCATTGCTTAACACCTCCTCTGTTCTTGTAACAGCCGCTTTGGTAAAGATAACAACATCGTGTTTCAATAAATCAACTATATTTAAGCCATCAGCTCTTGCTGTAATTACACCTTGGATATTACGAGCGGAGATTTGAATGTTGTTATCATTGCTCTCCAGTACCAACAATGCTTTTTTGTTTACCTTAAGAGCTTCTAAAAATTTAATCATGTCTTTAGTCTTAGGCTTTTCAAAGCTCATCTGATCAACAACGATAAAACTATTTTCTTTTACTTTACTAGAAAGTGCAGAGCAAAGGGCCAACCGCTTCACTTTCTTAGGCAAATTTTGTCTATAATCTCTAGGCTTAGGGCCAAATATAATACCGCCGCCTCTCCAAAGTGGAGAACGAATAGTCCCTACTCTAGCGCGACCTGTACCTTTTTGTCTCCATGGCTTACGTCCGCCACCTCTAACTTCACTACGACCAAGTGTTGAATGCGTACCAACTCTGGCATTAGCCTGTTGAGCTACAACAGCCGAGTGCATTACATGGACATTAGGTTCAATTCCAAATATCCGATCATTCAATTCCAACTCTCCAACCGGAGATCCTTGCATATCTACTACCTGTACCTTAGGCATTGTGTATCCTCCTTTCCTCCCGGATTACTGAGCTTTTACCGAATTATTCAGTATAAGCAGGCTTTTCTTAGCACCAGGTACACATCCTTTGACAAGGATGACATTTTTATCAACATCAACCCTAATGACTTCCAGGTTTTGAACAGTAACTCTTTCGCCACCCTTACGTCCAGGCAAGTTTCTTCCTTTGAAAACACGAGCTGGGCCCATCGCGCCCATGGAACCTGTACGCTTGTGATATTTCGATCCATGACTCTTTGGTCCGCGAGCGCTACCATGACGCTTGTGCATTCCTGTAAATCCTTTTCCTCTGGAAACTCCTACAACATCAATTTTGTCTCCGGCTGCGAAAATATCAGCTTTAATTTCCTGTCCAACTTCAAAATTTTCCACTTCGTTGGTTCTGAACTCTCTGATAAAGCGCAATATTTTACTACCGGCTTTTTTCAAATGTCCTTTTTCAGGTTTGTTAGCGAGACTTTCTCTTTTCTCATCAAAACCAACCTGAATAGCATTGTAACCATCAGAGGCTTCATTTTTTTTCTGCAGAACATAACATGGTCCCGCTTGGACTACTGTTACCGGAATTACTTTTCCATCTTCAGAAAAGATTTGAGTCATTCCTACTTTTCTTCCCAGAATTCCTTTAGACACGACGCCACCTCCTATACACTTTGAAGTGCACCTAGCTTACGCTGGAGCACGAAAGTGTGTTTAAAATAAATATTTATTTTGATCGGCGAAATACTTAGTAGGTGTTCCACACCCCCGTGTGTTTCGCGTAGCAAACATGAATATAGTACCACATTCTTGAACAGAATGCCAGTATTATTTATAGTTTTATCTCGATATCCACACCAGAAGGTAAATCCAGCCTCATCAGCGCATCTACTGTTTTAGATGTAGGGTCTATGATATCGATTAAACGTTTATGAGTCCTCATCTCGAATTGTTCACGAGAGTCCTTATTGACGTGGGGAGAACGCAAAATTGTATAAATGCTTTTCTCTGTCGGAAGGGGTATTGGACCATTAACACTGGCTCCAGTCCTTTTAGCAGTTTCAACTATTCTTTCAGCTGATTGGTCAAGAGTCTTATGATCAAACGCTTTAAGTCTTATTCTAATTTTCTGGTTCATATTTATCCTCCTATTTTTTGTCTGTTGATCAGACTTATTCCATGTGAAAATTCCCTGTCTTCGGACGGAGTCACCCTACAACAGCAACCTCTCACAGGTTTTACAGTGCTACAGAAGGGAAGCTGCGTTTGTTTGTTCGCAGCTTCCCAGAGCTTTAATCGCATTAACAATTATTCAATAACCTCGGCAACAACACCAGAACCAACTGTACGTCCACCTTCACGGATAGCAAAACGAAGTCCTTCTTCCATGGCGATAGGAGTAATTAGTTCACACTCAATAGCAATGTTATCTCCAGGCATAATCATCTCAACACCTTCTGGTAATTGGATGACGCCAGTAACGTCAGTAGTACGGAAATAGAACTGTGGACGATAATTATTGAAGAACGGAGTATGACGTCCACCCTCTTCTTTGCTCAGAACATAAATCTGACCTTTGAATTTGGTATGAGGTTTAATACTACCTGGCTTAGCCAGAACCTGGCCACGTTCGATATCCTTACGCTCAACACCACGGAGCAGTGCTCCGATGTTATCGCCAGCTTGGGCGAAATCCAGAAGTTTACGGAACATCTCTACGCCAGTGCAAACAGTTTTACGTGGTTTTTCACTTAGACCGACAATTTCAAGCTCTTCGCCAACTTTAATCTGACCACGTTCCACACGTCCAGTGGCAACAGTACCACGACCGGTAATGGTGAACACGTCCTCAACTGGCATTAGGAAAGGCTTATCAACTGCACGCTCAGGATCTGGAATGAAGGAGTCAACAGCATCCATAAGCTTCCAGATAGGACCACAAGCTTCACACTCTCTAGTTCCACAACCTGTCTCTTATACACATCT
>JAGXFZ010000125.1 GCA_024637055.1 Gracilibacter sp.
AGATGTGTATAAGAGACAGCCTTTGATGATCACTGTTAACAGAATAATAGCCACTCCATAATACGGTAACCCGACCATTGAAGAGAGCTCAAACAACCACTGTAAAAAAATGGTCATTACCTCGACAACTTTACTCACAAAAACCCTCCTTAAACAGGATCATACCCTCCAGGATGGAAAGGATTACATTTTACAACCCTGACAATTGCTTTACCCATCCCTTTAAGAATCCCATATTTCTTTATCGCCTGAATGGCGTATTCTGAGCAACTTGGATAAAATCTACAGCTTGGTTGTTTAAGAGGTGATAGGAATTTCTGATATATATTTAATAAACCTAAAAGAAATTTAGTTATCAACTCACGAATTTTTCTCATAAAAAATTCCTGCTCTTTTCCAGATATTAATCACTGATTTCTCTACTTCTTCTAAAGAAGCGTTGATTATTGCTCCACGAGCTATTAATATCATTTGATAATCTTTTTTCAATCCGGAAAGATTCAGTCTGATTGCTTCCCGTAATAATCTTTTCGCACGATTTCGCTTAACCGCATTGCCAACTTTTTTTGATGCTATAATTCCATATTTAACAGGACTTTGTTGAAAAATATATATTACAACATGTTTAGATGGATAAGATTTTCCTTGTGCAAATATACTTCGAAAATTGGCCTTTTTTTGCATTCTGTATACTCTTTTCAGCATACCGCTCTCCTTTTTTCAAGAGCCATTACTTAAAAAAGGCCACATTAATGCAGCCTTTAAACAGCTAACTTCTTCCGACCTTTCAAGCGACGACGTCTTAAAACACTTTTACCGCCAGTTGATCTCATTCTTTTCAGGAATCCATGAACTCTTTTATGGCGCCGGGCTTTCGGCTGATATGTCCTTTTCAAAGTAAACACCCCCTTATATATTAACATCATAATAACTAGCAACTTTTAAAAACAGACTACCAAAAATTATACTCTAATTAATTTTATCATGTCAAGGTAATTGAAAATACCTTTTTGTGGACAAAGTTGTTATTAAGATTGTATAGATGCAAGATTTGATTGTTGATAAGTATTTTGTTTCTTAATTTTTTGTTGATAAGGCTTGGAAAACTTGTTATGATTAGTTTACAAATTGATTGATACTCTTATGTTTTTTTAGTATAAATATATATTTCTGCTTTCTGTGGTGTTATCCACAAATATTTTTTGAATTTGTGAATAACATTTTTTCGTTACAATTGCTTTTATAATAAGGATTAAATGTACGGAGGTTCCATATGACTCCTAATACTGTATATTTGGAAGCTTTCTGGGAAAATATTCTAGAAAAGTTGAAAATTGAGCTTTCTAAGCCTAGCTACGATACTTGGCTATCATCCACTAGATTAGTGGATTTTACTAATAACACTCTAACTGTAAGTGTTCCAAATGAATTCGCCAAAGACTGGTTGGAAAACAGATATTTAGGATTAGTAAAATCAACAGTTCAAAATTACTTAAATACCCCAGTTTCATTGATATTTATTGCCGACCAAGAGCATATAAAGAGTACTTCTGAGGATCCAAGCCGTCTTAATTTCGGTATATTGTCACATTCCTTAAACTCAAAATATACTTTTGATACCTTTGTAATAGGTAATGGGAATAGATTTGCTCATGCAGCTGCTTTAGCTGTTGCAGAAACACCTGCTAAATCATATAATCCCTTGTTTGTTTACGGTGGAAGCGGGCTAGGAAAAACCCATCTAATGCATGCTATCAGTCACGTTATTGTAAAAAACTATCCTGGAATGAAAATACTCTATGTTACTGGAGAACAATTTACTAACGAGCTTATTGATTCTATTCGTTATGAAAGACAGGTCGAATTTCGAAATACATATCGTAAGATAGATGTTTTATTAATTGATGATATTCAATTTCTGGCTGGTAAAGAAGGAACGCAAGAAGAGTTTTTCCATACTTTTAATACCTTATATGAGGCCAATAAACAAATCATTATTTCATCAGATAGGCCTCCAAAAGAAATACCCACCCTTGAGGAAAGGTTGCGGTCACGATTTGAATGGGGCCTAACCACAGATATTAATCCTCCTGATTATGAAACAAGGATTGCTATTTTAAGGAAGAAAGCAGAGTTAGAAAAATTTTCAGTACCTGAAGAAATAATAACTTTCATTGCTTCTGAGATACAATCAAACATTAGAGAATTAGAAGGTGCTTTAAGTAAAATAACTGCTTATTGTATGCTTACTAACCAGAGTATTACAATAAATCTAGCGGAAGAAATACTTAAAGATATGATTCCCCCTAAAAATCAAAAAATTATATCTGTTGACCTTATCCAAAAAATAGTTGCAGAACAGTATAAGATGACAACTCAAGAATTTAAGCTTAAAAAAAGAACGCGATCTGTATCATTTCCACGCCAGATAGCTATGTATCTATGTCGTGAACTTACAGACTTATCTTTACCACAAATAGGTGAAGTCTTTGGTGGTCGAGATCATACTACTGTTATGCATGCTCATGATAAAATAAGTCAAATGAGAAAATCAGACGCCTTCGTTGAGAAAAGCATCTCTGAAATAATTACAAAAATAAAAGCTAAGTAATTATTATTTTTAACACACAAGATATTAACAGAAATAATCATAATAGTGGACTATATCCACAAGATATCATTACTGTTATTAGCTCAAATAACCCATTGAAAATAAAGGAATATATATGATATTAACAATTACGTGACTTATACTACGATTACTACTACTAAATTAATATCATATTACTAATAATAAACAAATATACCACTTTTTAAATTTTTAGAACTATATATCATAATATCCATGGTATCATGTATTTATCCATCCTTAGACTTTCACCGCTTCTTGTTATGTATAACACTTGCGGTATTTGACTAATACTGGCCGTTAGGAGGTAAAAATGAAAATAAGTTGTAAAAAAGAAGATCTTCTCTTAGGTGTAAATACTGTCCAAAGAGCTGTTTCAAACAAAAATACTCTCCCTATTCTTCAAAGTATAAAGTTAAAGACGGAAAATAATTACTTATGGTTTGAAGCAACAGACTTAGAAATTGGAATTCGGTGTCAAATACCAGTTAATGTTTTAGAAGAAGGGCAGGTAGTAATTCCAGCAAAATTATTTTCGGAAATAGTAAGGAAACTTCCTGACACAGAAATAACAATAGAAAGCCAGGAAGCAAATATCAATATTTTTTATGATAGTTCAGACTTTGTCATTAATGGCTATGATCCCGAAGAGTACCCAGAGATAAGTGATATCGCTACTTCCGAGACAATTGAGATACCAGCAACTTTTTTTAAGAAAATGATTAAGCAAACTATTATTGCTTGTGCAGTTGAAGAAACCAGACCCGTATTTACAGGGATACTTCTTCAAATAGAGGGAGAAAATATTAATCTTGTTAGCACGGATACGCATAGACTAGCACACAGTCAATCTATAATTCCTGGAAACCAAAAAGAATTTAAAGGAATAATTCCATCCAAAACAATGCAAGAGATATATAGACTCTTACAGGATGATGATATACTTTATATTAGTTATACAAATACAAGAGTAATTATGAAATTTGGAAGTGTTCAAATTATTACTCGTTTGATTGACGGGCAATTCCCAAATTATAAACAGGTTATTCCAGAAACATGTGGTACAAAATTACTTATAAATACCCAAAAATTTCTAGATACTGTTGAAAGAGCATCACTCCTTTCAAGAGATAACTATCTTAAGACCAACACAGTTCGCTTTAATATTGAGAACTCAGCGATAAATGTGAATCATTTTTCTGAGACAGGTAAAATAAATGAAAAACTAGATATTGAGCAAGATGGTGAAGATGTAACAATAGCATTCAATGCAAAATATATTATAGACGTTCTAAAAGTAGTAGAAACTGAGAACATATTGATGGAATCATCAGGAACATTTAGCCCATGCATATTAAGACCAGAAGATGATGATAATTATCTTTGCCTGGTATTGCCTTTAAGGAGTTAGTGTATAAATAATAAATGTATATAAAAGATTTACATTTAAAGAATTTTAGAAATTATAGAGAACAAAATATAAAATTTAAACAAGGGATTAATCTCTTAATTGGTAGTAATGGACAGGGAAAAACGAATATTATTGAAGCGATTAACTATTTACTTACAGGAAAATCTTATCGTATAAAGCAAGAAGATGAATTAATTCTCTGGGAAAAGAATAGTTTTTATCTAAAAGCTATTTTTAATGTTGTTGATAGAGATATTAATCTAGAAAGCTATTATGAACCCAGAAAAAAAGTCATGAAAATTAATCAACTATCATGCAAAAAACTATCTGACTACGTTGGGACAGTAAATGCAGTCTTTTTTTCGCCAGATGATCTTGATATTATCAAAAAAGGTCCTCAGGAAAGAAGGAGGTTCCTTGATCATATAATAAGTCAATTAAGGCCATCGCATATTCCCCTTCTAAACTCATATCTACGAATAATCAGACAAAAAAATATACTCCTAAAGAAAGAAAAGAACTACAATCTTCTTAAAAGCCAAATAGAAGTTTGGAATGAACAGCTTATTAGTTTAGGATCTAAGATAATTAAAAACCGATGGGAATTTACCGATCAATTAAATGAGTATTGTTGCCCTATCTTCAACCAAATTTTTTCGCCTGAATCTAATATGGAATTAACATACATGACAACAGGAAAAACATTGGAAGAAGCCTTAGATATCTTTCCTGATTACATTTCAAGAAGAATGAACCAAGAAATCGAGAGAAAAGCAGTTCTAGTAGGTCCACATAGAGATGATCTTCAGATTATATTTAATAATAAATCAGCCAAGCTATTTGCTTCCCAAGGACAACAGCGTGCTTTGGTGCTTTGTTTGAAGTTAGCAGAAATGGAAATAATATTAGTAGACAAGGGAGAATATCCTATTTTGCTGCTTGATGATGTATTGTCAGAGCTTGATATTTATAGAAGACAGTACCTTATGAATTATATTAGATCATCACAGAAACAAACGATAATCACCATGACAGATTTAGAAGAAGAATTAATAACTGATGATACCACTACCTTTGAAGTCTACCAAGGTACGATAAGGAGGAAAGAATAATTGTTTTTACATTTAGGGAATAATTGCATGATTCGTAAAGATAAAATTATTACCATACTCGACTTGAATACAGCTGGAAGTAATGAAAGTGCACGAAACCTCTTAAATAACATCCTAAAAAGAGGAGAGGTTCATAATATTTCAGAAAAAGGTAAAGAAAAAGCTTTCGTGATTTCTGATTCAGGTAACTACCTTTCACCTATTTCTTCTGCAACACTGTTTAAGAGAAGTCAAAGTGATTTAGACTTTGAGTGAATATCTTAGTCAAATATAAAAAGTCTAACCTCTCTGTTACGGAGAGGTTAGATGTTTGAAATAAGAACAATTTTGATGTATAATATTACGGTTATAAGGATAATTTTGGGAGGGAGCAGCTTTGGAAAAAAAATCAGATTTTGATAAAATAAAAGACCCAGCCTCCGATTACAATGCTGGTCAAATAGAAGTACTTGAAGGTTTAGAAGCTGTTCGCAAACGTCCAGGTATGTATATAGGATCAACAAGTAGCCGTGGACTTCATCATTTGGTTTATGAAATCGTAGATAATAGCATTGATGAAGCAATGGCAGGATATTGTGACAATATCAAAGTAATCATTCACGAGAATAATAGCATTACCGTAGAAGACAACGGCCGCGGGATACCTGTTGATATACACCTAACAAAGAAGATTCCGGCCGTCGAACTTGCTATGACAGTTCTCCATGCAGGGGGAAAGTTCAATGGGGGTGCGTATAAGGTTTCAGGTGGACTCCATGGAGTAGGGATGAGTGTAGTTAATGCTCTCTCGATCTGGCTCAATGTTGAAGTTAAGAAAGAAGAAAAAAGATATTTTCAAGAATACTCTAAAGGTATACCTACAAGTAAACTTTCGGAAATAGGTACCTATATAGGCAGATCTGGCACCAAAATATCGTTCCAGCCAGACCCTGGAATATTCGAAGAAGTTATTTATGACTATGATATTCTTGCTAACCGTTTAAATGAACTTTCCTTTCTAAATAAAAATGTAACCATCTCTCTTCATGATGAGAGAACGGGTGTCCAAGAGGTTTTTGTTCATAGCGAAGGGCTTATAGATTTTGTTAAGTTTCTTAATAAAAACAAAGATGTTGTTAATATTAACCCAATAGTTTTTGAAATAGAACGAGATACCGCACAGGTAGAGATAGCTATGCAATACAATGAAGGATATGCAGAAAATCTCTTGTCTTATGCGAACAACATCAAAACTTCTGAAGGTGGAACACATGAATCTGGTTTTAAAGCAGCACTGACACGTGTTATTAACGACTACGCACGTAAAAATAATATACTTAAAGCTAATGACACTAATTTAAGTGGTGAAGATGTCCGAGAAGGAATGGCAGCTATAATATCAGTTAAAGTATTAGAACCACAATTTGAAGGTCAGACAAAGACAAAACTTGGTAACAGCGAGATTAGATCCATTGTAGATAATGTTGTCGGTGAAGGATTATCAACTTTTTTTGGAGAGAACCCTGCTATAACCAAAAAAATTATTGAGAAGGGTCTTCAAGCATCTAGAGCGCGTTTGGCTGCTCGCAAGGCAAGAGATCTTACCCGTCGAAAGAGTGCCTTAGAAAGCACCTCTCTTCCAGGGAAACTGGCTGATTGCTCGTGGAAAGACCCAAGATACTGTGAAGTATACCTGGTAGAAGGTGATAGTGCCGGTGGTTCTGCCAAACAGGGAAGAGATCAGAAATTTCAAGCTATCCTACCTCTTAGAGGTAAGATACTAAATGTTGAAAAGGCAAGATTAGATAAGATTCTTGCCAATACAGAGATAAGAGCCATGATAACAGCTTTCGGAACAGGCATATCAGAGGATTTCGATATTGAAAAGGCTCGTTACCATAAAATTGTTATCATGACAGATGCTGATGTAGATGGTGCGCATATCAGAATTCTCTTGCTCACCTTCTTTTATCGCTATATGAAACCACTTATTGAAAATAATTTTGTCTATATAGCTCAACCACCTCTATTTAAAATAAAAAAAGGTAAAGAGATACAATATGCCTACAGTGATGAAGAGTTATCCGAGACTTTAACGCGTATTGGTAGGGATCGCGTTGAACTTCAACGATACAAAGGACTGGGGGAAATGAACGCTGAACAGCTATGGGAGACAACCATGGACCCCGAAACGCTAACTATTTTGCAAGTAAAGATGGAGGATGCTATTAAGGCGGATAATCTTTTTACTGTCTTGATGGGTGACAAGGTTGAGCCACGGAAAGAATTTATTCAGAAACATGCTAAAGAAGTACGTAATTTGGATATCTAAGAAAAGGAGCGGACGCTAATGTCCATGGAACTTAATAATGGGAAAGTATTGCCAATCGAGATCTCTGAAGAATTAAAGAAATCATTTATAGATTATTCTATGAGTGTTATCGTCAGTAGAGCTTTACCTGATGTTAGAGACGGCTTGAAACCAGTTCATCGGCGGATACTCTATGCTCTGCATGAATTGGGGATGACACCAAATAAGTCTTATAGCAAAGCAGCTAGACTAGTCGGGGACTGCATGGGTAAATTCCATCCACATGGAGATTCCTCTATCTATGATGCAGTTGTCCGGATGGCACAGGATTTTTCTAGTCGCTATCCTATGATTGACGGTCATGGTAATTTTGGTTCTGTAGATGGAGACTCAGCTGCTGCTATGAGGTATACGGAATTGCGTATGGCTCCTCTTGCCAGTTATATGCTTGCTGATATCGAAAAAGATACAGTAAACTTCATTCCTAACTATGATGAGAAAGAAAAGGAACCTGTAGTATTGCCTGCTAAAGTCCCTAATTTACTGATTAATGGTTCATCAGGGATAGCTGTTGGTATGGCTACCAATATTCCGCCTCATAATTTAGGAGAAATCATTGACGGCGTAGTATACCTGATAGATAAACAGGATGATCAAGACGAATATAACCAGCCTGATATTAAAGACTTGATGCAATTTATTAAAGGGCCAGACTTTCCTACGGGTGGTCAGATAATGGGCACGGAAGGAATCATAAGTGCCTATACCACAGGTAAGGGCTCAGTTAAAACCCGTGCCAGAGTCACTATTGAAAAAATGGAAAAGTCCAATAAAATGCAGATAGTAGTTACGGAAATTCCATACATGGTAAACAAGTCTAGATTAATTGAGAAAATTGCTGAACTTGTGCATGAGAAAAAAATAGATGGAATTACTGACTTGCGTGATGAATCTACCCGTAAAGGTATGCGAATCGTTGTTGAATTAAGAAGAGATGTTAATCCTCAGGTTATTCTTAATCAACTCTATAAACATACCCAGATGGAGGATAGCTTTGGTATCAATCTGCTGGCGTTAGTAGACGGAGCTCCCAAGGTCTTAAATCTAAAGGAAATATTAGATTATTTTATTAAACACCAAAAAGAAATTATCACTAGACGCTGCATTTTTGAACTGAAGAAAGCCGAAGATGAAGCACATATTCTTGAAGGTTTGCGTAAAGCTCTCGATCACATCGATGAAGTCATAAAAATAATTCGTGCTTCGAAGGACGACCCAACAGCAAGGATTAAACTTATCGACAGGTTCGAATTTAGTGAAAAGCAAGCTCAAGCTATTTTAGATATGCGTTTAAGAAGACTGACTGGCCTGGAACGAACCAAACTGGAGGATCAACTTCAAAAGCTTATGGATGAGATAGCCTATCTAAAGGCTGTACTTAACTCGGACAAGATGGTTAGGGAAATAATAAAAAAAGAATTAAAAGAAATTCGAGACAAGTTTTCTGATGTGCGTCGTTCAGAAATTTCATTTGATGCCACAAAGATGCAGATCGAAGACCTGATAGCAGATGAAGATGTAGTCATAACTGTAACTCATAGGGGTTATATCAAAAGATTACCCTTAACCACCTACCGTACTCAAAGACGGGGTGGGCGAGGGGTAAGTGGTATGGCAACAGGAGAAAATGATTTTGTAGAGCGTTTATTTATTGCCTCTACCCATCATTTTATTCTAATCTTTACAACTAAAGGGAAAGTATATAGGCTTCGCGCTCATGAAATTCCCGAAGCCAGCAGGACTGCTAAGGGGACTGCCATAGTTAATCTGCTTAATCTTTCACAGGATGAACAGGTCACGGCAACTATTGCTGTAAAAGATTTTAAAGGAGATCATCAGCTCCTAACTGCAACCAAAAATGGTATCGTGAAAAAGACTTCGTTATCAGACTATGATACGCAAAGACGTGATGGCCTGATAGCTCTTAAACTTGATGATGATGATGAATTGATAGGAGTACGCTTAACCAAAGGGATAGATGATGTTGTTATAGCTACTCGTCACGGTTTAATCATCCGTTTCTCCGAAGCTAACGTCCGTTCTATGGGACGTACAGCCCGAGGGGTACGCGGAATTAAGTTAAAAAAAGAAGACTATGTTATTTCCATGGATGTAATAGACAGCTCAGAGAAGACTCTGCAGTTGTTAACTGTAACAGTAAATGGATATGCGAAAAGAACACATTTGAAAGATATCCGCACACAAGGCCGTGGAGGCACAGGAATCATCGGGCATAAGGTAACTGATAAGACAGGTCTTATGGCAGGGATTAAAGTAGTAACCACCGATGAAGAGTTAATGGTTATCACAGATGAAGGTATAGTTATTAGACAAGGAGTGAGCGGGATTTCAGTGCAGGGCAGAACAGCCCAGGGAGTGACCGCAATGAGGACAAAAGATAGCAAAGTAGTGGCTATCGCTAAATTCATCAGCAAAGAAGAAGAATAATTTATTGCATAATGGATATGACAATAAACAAGATATTCTAAGTTATTTTAGGGGGAAAAATCATGGCAGAAGTAGCATCATGGAAAGTAAAAACTGGATTAGCAGAAATGCTCAAAGGCGGTGTCATTATGGATGTCACCACCCCGGAACAAGCAAAGATAGCGGAAGAGGCCGGAGCTTGCTCGGTAATGGCTCTAGAGAGAGTACCTTCAGATATTAGGGCAGCCGGTGGTGTAGCCCGCATGGCTGAGCCAAATATCATAAAAACAATTATGGAAGTCGCAACTATACCAGTAATGGCTAAGGCTAGGATAGGCCACTTCGTAGAAGCCCAAATTTTAGAAGCTCTTGGTGCAGATTATATAGATGAGAGTGAAGTCCTTACACCGGCTGACGATCTTTATCATATTGATAAGAATAAATTTAAAGTACCATTTGTATGTGGAGCTCGTAATCTTGGGGAAGCGCTTCGTAGGATAGGTGAAGGTGCGGCTATGATTCGTACCAAAGGAGAGCCAGGAACAGGGAACATCGTGGAAGCTGTCCGTCACATGAGGACAGTTATGTCAGAAATACGGAAACTTACTACCATGCCCAAGGAAGAATTAATGGCTGCAGCTAAAGAAATGGCAGCACCTTATGATTTAGTCCTGTATGTAGCAGAGAATGGTAGACTGCCGGTAGTCAATTTTGCAGCTGGTGGAATTGCAACTCCTGCTGATGCTGCTCTTATGATGCAGTTGGGCTGCGATGGTATCTTTGTAGGCTCAGGAATCTTCAAATCATCAGATCCTGCCAAGAGGGCTAGAGCTATCGTCTTAGCAACAACACATTATAACGATCCAGAGATGTTGGCTAAACTTTCTCAAGACTTGGGAGAAGCTATGCCTGGGCTAGAGATTTCTTCCATAGCGCAAGCGGAACGGATGCAGGAACGTGGATGGTAGAATAAAGAGACGGATCGGAGTTCTAGCTATTCAAGGCGCTTTTCGAGAACACCGTAAAGTATTAGAAGAGCTGGGAGCACAGGTTGTAGAGGTTCGCTCTAAAGAGGACCTACCTGACCTTCAAGGATTAATTATTCCTGGAGGAGAAAGCACAGCTATTGGTAAACAGTTAGAACTGGATGGTTTTGGAGATAGGATAATAGAGATGGCCAACCAAGGAATTCCTATCTTCGGCACTTGTGCGGGAATGATTCTCTTAAGTAAGGAAATAGATAAAAGTCAACAATATACTCTAAAGCTTATGGACACGCTAGTGAAGAGGAATGCTTTTGGCCGTCAAATTGCAAGTTTTGAAGCTGATATCCCGGTTAAAGGACTACAAGGTGATGTAAGGGCAGTCTTTATTAGAGCGCCATATGTAATGGAGACCGGTTCCCAGGTAGAAACATTAGGAGAATACGCTGGCAAAATAGTATTTGTTCGTCAGAAGAACATCTTGGCTTGTGCTTTTCATCCGGAACTTACACCGGACTCTAAAGTTCATGAGTATTTTTTACAGATGATATAATTGAAGTAATATTTAGGAGGACCCGTTATGCTCGATCTAAAATTTGTACGCTCTAATCCAGATGTTGTCCGAGAGGCTCTAGCTAAACGTCATGCAGATATCAACCTGGATGAATTCCTAGGACAGGAAGAAAAGAGGCGTCAGATCTTATTTGAGGTAGAAACACTCAAAGCAGAGCGTAACAAAGTGTCCGAAGAAGTGGCTGGGCTTAAGAAAAGCGGTCAAAATGCTGATGCTCTAATAATCAATATGCGGGAAGTAGGCAAGCAAATAAAAGAGTTTGAAAATAGTCTTGGTGAGATAGAGCAGAAGATGGGAGAGGTGCTATACCTCATACCAAATATACCGCATAAATCTGTTCCCGTTGGCAAAGATGAAAGTGATAATATTGAAGTTCGTAAATGGGGAAGTCCACGAAAATTTGATTTTGAACCTTTAGCTCATTATGAACTGGGTGAACAACATGATATCTTGGACTTTGGCAGAGCGGGTAAGGTTACTGGAGCCAGATTCACTTTCTACAAAGGCTTAGGTGCCAAACTGGAAAGAGCACTAATTAACTTTATGCTAGACAAACACTCAACCAAGGGTTATGTAGAGATTTTCCCGCCATTTATGGTAAATCGACAATCTATGACCGGAACGGGGCAACTTCCTAAATTCGAGGAAGATGCTTTTAAAATTGAAAATACAGATTACTTCTTAATCCCCACGGCTGAAGTTCCTGTTACTAATCTTTATAGAGATGAGATTCTTGATGCTGAAAAACTACCCCTCCACTATTGTGCTTACAGTGCCTGCTTTAGAGCCGAAGCCGGAGCTGCAGGTCGTGACACAAGAGGATTGATTAGACAGCATCAGTTTAATAAAGTTGAACTTGTTAAATTTGCATTCCCGGAAAACTCCTATGAAGAGCTTGAAAAATTAATCAACGACGCTGAAGACATACTGCAGGAATTGGAATTACCATATAGAGTAGTTAACCTTGCTACTGGGGATTTGGGATTCAGTTCAGCCAAAACGTATGATATAGAAGTCTGGCTACCTAGCTTTAACACCTATAGGGAAATTTCCTCATGCAGTAATTTTGAAGATTTTCAAGCTAGGAGAGCTAATATCCGTTTCCGGCGAGGAGCAAGAGAAAAACCGGAATTTGTTCATACTTTGAATGGCAGTGGCCTAGCTGTAGGCAGAACGGTCTCAGCTATATTGGAGAACTTCCAGGATAGAGAAGGCCATATCAAGATTCCCAAAGTGTTACAACCTTATATGGGTGTAGAATATATCTAAGAAATAAACATTAATCGTATAGCTATCTAGAGGACATTTATAGGTTATATATAAAAAATTAGAAATCTCTAAATGAATATTTAAAATACCCTAATATTACTTATTGTCTGAATGTAAAGAATGTGATATACTAGCTATCGGTCTCACTGTCACATTTTAAAATTTTTATGTGATAGAAGACTAACTTTATGGAGGGGTGTCCGAGCGGTTTAAGGAGCCGGTCTTGAAAACCGGTGACCCCGTAAGGGGCCGTGGGTTCGAATCCCACCCCCTCCGCCATATTCGAAGTACGAAGCTCGAGGCACGAGGTATGAAGCCCGAAAGGATAAGATAACTCGGACATTGAGCATCTGATATCGAGCATCAAATTATGGCCTCGTAGCTCAGTGGATAGAGCGGGGGTTTCCTAAACCCTGTCTTGCGGAGGTTCGACTCCTCCCGGGGTCACCATAACGCATAATGAAGAATCCCTTTTTAATCTTACTAGGATTGACTAATCTTAATAAGATTTAATTATATATAGGATTAGTCGGAAAGGAGTAGACGCCTAACCATGAAACATGAAGATTGGATGCGTCTTGCTCTTAAACAGGCTGAAAAAGCCTATGATTTAGATGATGTACCTATCGGTGCAGTTATTGTTCGAAATGAAGAAGTCTTAGCATTCGCTTATAATGAAAAGGAACTATGTCAGGATCCAACTGCTCACGCTGAAATAGTTGCTATCAGGCGAGCTGCAGAAGCTTTAGGTCACTGGCGATTAACAGATTGTACGCTCTATGTCACCTTAGAACCATGCCCTATGTGTGCAGGCGCTATAATACAGTCTAGGCTTAAACAACTAGTATATGGAGCGAGCGACTCCAAAGGAGGGGCGGTCGAATCTGTGATGAATGTTCTCCATGAGAAAGCCTGGAATCATAAAGTGCAAGTAACAGCAGGGATACTAGAAGAAGAGTGTGCAAATATATTGAAGGCATATTTTAAAGAAAAAAGGACTAGTAAAAAGTAACGTATTATATGCATGATTATATACATGTAGATAATCATGCATATAATACGTATATTACAGTTCTCTTGCCTAAATATTATAATACAATAGATAAACTCTAACTTAATTATTTACATTTGGAGGAGTATCGAAGTGGTCATAACGAGCTCGACTCGAAATCGAGTTGGCGTGTGAGCGTCACGTGGGTTCGAATCCCACCTCCTCCGCCACAATTATTATATAAATACAAAGCGCATATTATAAGAGAACATGATGTCCATGTTCTCTTTTTGATTGTTAGCTAAACTAGACCAGATAAGAGAGCGGTTAAAACTTTTAGACATATAGTATTGCCCATATAATGGGGAAGATGTAGAATAATAAGGCACAGAGGTAGTATGATTTTCATTATCATGGATCACTAACTGCCGCATGATTCTTGCAATTATGAATTAGTTTTATATTTTTCTTGGGGAGTATGTTTATGGGGTTGAATAGTTTAAACCAGTACATAAGATATATCCAATTAAATAGAAATGAGGTTCCATCATTTTCTAAATATTCTTTTAATTTGCCAACGATAAATAATTTAAATAAATTCAAGAGCGAATTCAATCTTATTCTTGTAATTCACTAAGCCGGTTACTAAAATATGTTTTGATTTTGGCAACGTATTGCGGTTTTAAGGTGTATTTTCTGAAGAAGAGACTAAAATTTCTATCTAAGCCGTAAGTCCCTTGCTCAACCCATTGCTCATCAAGCGTACAAGTTGCTGTAATCTGATCGTACAAATAAGTAAAGCCTGAAAAACTTTCAAACAAATTAAGTAACTCGTTCTATATTTGTTGATGTGGCAGGAAAAGATTAAAAGGTTTTTTATAGTTACCGTAATCATATGTATCTTCTTCTTCCCAGACAAAAGGTTTTTCGCAAGATTCCAAGATAGCTTTACAAGTTTCAATCATTTTTTCTTTATCTACAATCTCCATAGACATTCTTTAATACCTCTTACTTTTATTTTATTTATCTTACAACGATATATTATAAAAATCAACTTTAATCATTCTATAAGATAGGGGATAAAGAGTATCATATTGACGATTGAGGTATAATCAATATAATGACTGTCGTTGTCGAGTTATTAAAGGATGTAACAAAGAATATGCTTGTCGTAAAGAGAGAAGAAGGCGAAGTAGAAGTTGATGTACACAGTATTATTAACAACACCAATAGTCTACTACTGAAAGATCATTTGACAGGTGTTTTTAATCGTCGTTACATTGATGAGAGATTGCAAGTTGATATAATAAATAATTCGATAAACAAAGGAACCCTATCATTAATAATGGCTGATATAGATTTTTTCAGAACGGTTAATGATACGTTTGGGCATCTAGCAGGTGATTATATCCTTAAAGGAATTGCCACTATTTTGGAGAGCTGTATCCGAAGCGGTAAGGATTGGGTTGCGAGGTATGGGGGCGAGGAATTTCTAATCTGTCTGCCTATTACGAATATAGATATAGCAACTAAGATAGCTGAACGAATGAGGGAGAAGATACAAGATAAAGTTTTTGAATATGAGGGGCAGAAAATCAAACTTACAACTAGTTTTGGGGTGTACTCGATTGCTTACGATAACGATTCAAGCCTTGAGTCTTTAATAAGTTTTGCCGATAAGAATTTATATAAAGCTAAACAAGATGGAAGGAATTTAGTAGTTTCTTCAGATTAGTTTTATTATATTATACAAAAAAATTAAAAGTTAATGAAGGAATTGCTGAAGTTTTAGAGAAATATTAATAAAATGTTTCACAAGACTTTTGTAATAGGCGGCAAGAAATGAAACAAGAATTAAAAAAACTAGGAATAATGAAAAAGTTATTTTATCTCATGCTTATGATAGGAATGATGATGGGAATAGTTTTCCCTTATTTCATTCAAGAGTTTATCATTATTAATGTCGATTTAGCTTTTCAGGTGGCATGTATTCTTGCAGGTCTAATCGTAGGAATTTTAAACTATTTATTGATTTCTGTAGTCCTAAAAAACCATTTAGCACCAATAATAGCTACTGCTAAAGAAATCGCTAACGGAAATTTTAATCTAGATATAAAAGGTAAGCCTTATAAAAATGATGTTCTTAGCGAACTATACGAAGCTATTATCTTCATGGCTTATTCACTTAAAGAATCTAATGAACAATTAAGAAAACAGGCTAGGATAGACTCCTTAACTAATCTGCACAATCGTACTTATTTTAATGAAAGCGTTTCTACACTGTCTGGTAATGATTCTAGTGAAAAACTTGCATTACTTTACTTAGATTTGGACAATTTTAAACATGTTAATGATACCTATGGCCATTCAGTTGGTGATAGGGCATTAAAAGTAGTTGCAGATAGATTGCTCAGCTGTGTAAGAGAAAAAGATACTATCGTCAGGATGGGGGGAGATGAATTTACTATCATCTTGCCTGACATTGTAGATGAAAGCTATATTAACAAAGTAGCGGAACATGTTCTTCAAAAAATTAGCGAGCCTATGTTTATCTGTGATATAGAAATAATTATTAATGTCAGTATTGGTATAGGTGTATATCCTAGCGATGGAGATGATATGTGCACTCTTCTTAAAAAAGCCGATTTTGCTATGTACCATTCTAAGAATAATGGTAAAGGATATACATATTTCGAAAAATTAAATAAGTAAAGTATGCTTATCCGAGGTAATAAAGAGAAGAATTTTCTAAGAAATTTCTCAATTGATATATGCTAGAATATATATTAAGGTATTATAACCTTGATAATGGATAGAATGCTATATTGTTAAGAGAGAATGGTTTTTTTTATATGAGCGTATTGGGCTATTTGTTTTAATACGTCTAACTATACTAGATTAAGGATTCTCCCTAAAAAGGAGAATCCTTTTTAGAATTCAAGATGATGCTACAGAAAAGCTATACTAATATATAAGTCTATTAAAAAATATTCTAGATAGAAGACAAATATCTTATCGTACTATATTCATAACGATCCTTTAAGAAGGACATACTAAAAAAGAAGTCAGAGGAAAAAAGGAGGGTTTATAAATGCCTAAAAGTAAAATGGAAAAAGGGTTCAAAGATGTAAAAAAAGGCGTTGGCAAAGTTGCTGATGAAGTAAAAGAAGGTGCAAATAAAGCAGCAGAATATATTAAAGAAAAGGCGCCTGATCAACTTAAATAGCTTAAACTTGTTAACCCCTTTGTTTAGAAACAGATTCTAGAGGAGTGCTCATTAGGGTACTCCTCTTCTTCTGAATTATTATATAATCAGATTGATTGAGTTTATTTCTTTTTAGAAAGGAATAAACTCAATTTAGTAGAATCATAAGAAGAATAAACTATATAATAAATCTTTATAATCAATTATATTCGTATGAAGGAGATAAATGTGATAGAGGTTACTTTTGATCAAATTAGAAAAAATGAAGAGATTAGGTCTTATGTGGAGATGGGAGATCAAGCATTGGGAGTAATGGGTTTTACAGAACACTCCTTTCAGCATGCTTTTAGGACAGCTAATATTGCTGCCAGGATATTAACAACTTTAAAATTTAGTGACAGAGAGATTGATTTAGCGCGAATTGCTGGATATATGCATGATATTGGTAATATAGTTAATCGAGACGACCACGCCCACAGTGGAGGAGTAATGGCTTTCCAGGTATTGAGAGATTTAGGGATGGATTCTCGTGAGATATCGAGTGTTGTCTCTGCTATAGGTAATCATGATGAGCATACCTCTTCCCCTGTTAACGCTATTGCGGCAGCCATAATTCTAGCGGATAAGAGTGATGTTCGACGGAGCAGAGTTCGTAACCGCGAGTTTGCAACCTTTGATATTCATGATAGGGTGAATTATGCTGTTAAGGATTCACGAATCTATATAGATACTGAGGAGAAAACCGCTGTACTTAAACTAACTATTGATACGTCAATATCATCAGTTATGGATTACTTTGAAATATTCCTTACCCGAATGCTATTATGCCGTAGAGCTGCAGAATTTTTAGAATTACAATTTAAGCTCATAATCAATGATATGGGTCTACTTTAGTTAAGATGAGCGATGAAATGGCCCTCAGTATTAATGGCATATCAAAACTTAGAGGAAAATAGCCATCTTTGTCGTATACTTAAAGAAGTATAGACAAAACTTATATCAAGGGAGGTTATTATGGCAATAGAAAACTTAATAAACCGGGTAACAAATACCAATATCGAGATATGGCAAGATATTGGAATAGCGTTTACTATATTTTTCGTTTTTCTTGTATTTCGCAAGATTTTTACCAAATATGTCTATAAAATGATATTAAAACTAACAAAGAAAATACCTATAGATATTTTTGCTAACGTTTGTATGGCATACGAAAAGCCTTTGCGACTATTCTTTGTGGTAATTGGAATATTTGCTGCTTTATTATATCTGCCTTTAGATAATTATTATATTATTAAAGGTTTTCGTACGATTATCATATTTTTAATCGGATGGGGCCTTTATAATTTATCCTCAACTTCATCAAACCTCTTCTCAACTCTGAACGCAAGTCTCAAAATTGAAATAGATCAGATTTTACTGCCATTCTTGTCTAAGTTAATTCGATTTTCTATTATTGTTGTAACCATAAGCATAATAGCCGGTGAGTGGAACTATAATGTAGGAGGATTATTAGCAGGTTTAGGTCTTGGGGGTTTAGCTTTCGCTCTTGCAGCGAAAGATTCTCTTAGTAATTTTTTTGGTGGAATTGTCATAATCACGGAAAAACCGTTCACTATTTATGACTGGATAAGAACATCAAGTGTTGAAGGTGTCGTAGAAGATATAAGCTTTCGAAGCACAAGAGTAAGGACTTTCTCTCAAGCATTGGTTACTGTTCCAAATGCTACGCTAGCTAATGAAGCAATAACCAATTGGAGTAAAATGGGCAAACGGGAAATCTCTTTTAACCTTGGTGTAATGTACTCCACGCCGAGAGAGAAGATAGAGACTTGTATAGCACGGATAGACTCTATGTTGAGAAATCATGAAGAAATAGACCAAGACTTAATCATGGTCCGGTTTAGTCAGTTTAATGATAGTAGTCTAGATATTTTCCTTTATTTCTTTACTAAAACGACTTCATGGGTAGAGTATTTACGGGTGAAAGAAAATATAAATCTAAAAATCATGGAAATTTTAGAGCAAGAAAACGTCTCTGTTGCCTTCCCTAGCAGGACAATATATATGGAAAACAGCGGAGAAAAGTAGCTTATCTACTTAGCAGGATTCATTGTACTGAAGATAGAATACTTAGTAAGATTAATCAAATTAATAACCAATATATAAATTTCATTAAAGATATAGTATAGTTGGTTTGGGAATATCACAATTAATGTGAAATACGGATAACAATGGGGAGGGCGTAATAGGTGACAATGTTTGGACTAATAGTATTCTATATTGGTTTCTTTGGATTCTTTATCGGACTAGGAGCGGCTATAAGAGGGGATCTTCAAATATTAAGGATCAGTAATCGGAAGCAGGCCTTATTGTTGGTTTTAGTTTCATTTATCCTAGCTATTGTAGGCTCAACAATAATTGGGCCTGGGCCTGAGAATGCAATACAATGATAGCCTAAAGATAATCTAGACTCAAAGTCTGGATTATCTTTTAGGCTAGGCAATTATAATATTGTAAATTATTTAAGACTATTAGAAATAATAACAATTATAATTCTACATACTTCTTTTGGTTATACTATTAAGGCAACAGCAATTAACTTGCTTCATTTCATCAAACTATGCTAATATGTTAAAATGAATGCTTAATTACTTAGGCACAAGAAGTAAGTTTAAAAATACCACGAAGTGGTATACTTATATTTAGATACTTAGAACGGCTGGTAAATTAAAATGAGCTAATCATAAATACTTTGGGCGTTGGTGTTTATGGTTATTTCTTCATTTGTTGTGTGCGTTTTGGTATAGAATTTTAAAAACTAACTTAAGTAAAATAAAAAGAAGGAGGTCAGCTTTTTGACCAAAGAAAACAAACTACAAATCATACCACTAGGTGGCTTAGGGGAAATAGGGAAAAATATGACTGTGATACGGTATAATAATAAGATTATTGTCGTAGATGCCGGTTTAGCATTCCCTGATGAAGAAATGTTAGGGATAGATATAGTTCTTCCTGACTATTCTTATTTAATCGAAAATCGAGATTTAATTGCTGGTATAATTATTACGCATGGACATGAAGACCACATAGGATCACTTCCATATCTACTCAAAGACTTAGATGTACCCGTTTATGGTACACGTCTTTCGATTGGAATGATACAGTCTAAGCTTCGGGAAGCTAAGATAACTAAAGCCACTTTGAACGTTGTTAAACCACGAGATGCAATAAAGTTAGGTGTCTTTAGAGTAGAATTCATTAATGGCAGTCATAGTATTCCGGGAGCAGTGGGTTTAGCTATTCATACACCACTAGGGACTATTGTACACACTGGGGATTTCAAACTCGATCATACGCCTGTTAGTGGAGAGATATTAGATCTTCATAAATACTCTGAACTAGGAGATAAGGGTGTACTCTGTCTTCTATCGGATAGTACGAATGTAGAACGTCCTGGTTTTACGGCTTCTGAACGTTTAGTCGGGGAAAATATCGATGAAGCTTTTTTTAACGCTAAAGAGAGAATTATTTTTGCTTCTTTCGCTTCCAATGTCAACCGCCTCCAACAGGCAGTCACTTCTGCAGTAAAATATAATCGGAGAGTTGCGGTAGTGGGAAGAAGTATGATCAATGTAGTAGGGATAGCTGAGGAACTAGGCTATTTAGATATTCCTGAAGGAACTTTGATTGAGGTTGATAAAATAATGGATTTGCCCGGCGACCGGGTATGTATTCTTACCACCGGCAGTCAAGGAGAACCAATGTCTGCCTTAAGTAGAATGGCAACTGGTGAACATCGGCAAATTGCGATTAATGAAGGAGACACCGTTATCGTCTCCGCTAGTCCTATACCAGGTAATGAAAAGGCTATCGCTCGCAACATAGATAATCTTCTTAGATTAGGAGCAAAGGTTATTTATGAATCTGTTTCTGGAATGCACGTTTCAGGACATGCTAGTGAGGAAGAACTGAAGTTAATGCTAAGTATGGTTAAACCAAAGTACTTC
>JAGXFZ010000126.1 GCA_024637055.1 Gracilibacter sp.
CAGGGACACCTGGTGGAATAGGGTCAATGCAACCAGGAGATAAAGTGGAAGCTTATGTAGAGAAGATAGGGACATTGACGAATACTATAGCTTTGCCATAAATATGTGATTGCATATTTACATATTACCCGCTCACCACGCGCCGAAGCTATTCACTTGCTGATACAGCTACTGCACCTAAACCTCTGGGTAATACCTGATGTTAACCACGGTGCAGCTTAACGCTGTATCAGCTGCGTTCTCGACGCTTCTCTGCTCTAAAGGTTCGCTAAGTAATATGTAAATATATCCATAACAAAGATTTAGATTTAGTAGGGGCGTAACGAAACTTAGGTTTCGGTACGCCCCTACTTAAATAGGTTACGAGCTGAAAAAGCTGATTCTCCAAATTTATTGAAGCTTTTCTATTGCATCTCTCATTTCTTCCTCAGTCATAAGTCCTTCTTTTTTAGTAACTATCTTACCTTCTTTATTGATAAAGAAAGAAACAGGGATAGAAGCCGTCTTATATTGACGAGAGACTTCCATCTCTAAGTCTAGTAAAACGGGAAAGGTATAGCCATTTGACTTCATGTACTCTTCAACTGTAGCCTTATCTTCTCCAGTATTAATGGTAAGTAAAACTAAACCTTTATCATTATATTCTTGATATATTTTTTCAATAGATGGCATTTCTTCAGTACAGGGATCACACCACGAAGCCCAGAAGTTAAGATAAATATTCTCACCGACATAATCAGAGAGAGTAATCATGTCTCCATTTGTATCGGGAAGGGTAAAGTCTTTGGCTTCTTGTTTAAAGCCTATGGCTGAACATCCGCTCAGAATAAGAGGGACACAAACTAGAATCAGAAGTATTAGCTTAATTCTAGTTTGCTTTGGTACAGTACTTCTCATTATTATTCCTCCATAATAATCTCACTTCACTCTATTACCATTGCAGTTAAACAACCGTTAGATTATTTTTTCTTCTAATTCGATCATTGTTTTTTCTAGCTGTTCTTCATCTGGGATGTACTGAATTCTGATATTGTCCAGGGTATCAAAGCCGCAGTCCTTTAGATATTGTTCTACTTGTCCTACACTCTGGCCACTCCAACCGTAGGAACCGAAAGCAAGACCTATCCTATTTTTTGGTGCGAGACCTTTAAGGTAAGTCAGGAAGCTTGCTACGTTAGGCATAAGATTATTATTAAGAGTTGGAGATCCTACACAAATATATTTAGCAGTTTGGACCTCTGTCATAATGTCGGAGATGTGATTATCTTTCAGGCTCATCAATCGGGTTTTGAAACCTTTATTGTCAAAGGCGTTCATAATCTTTTCCGCTATTATCTCGGTGGACTGCCACATGGTATCGTAGATTATGACAGCCTTATCTTCTGTGGTATTAGTACACCATTTATCGTATTCGCCAAGGATAGCAGGCAAGCTAGCACGCCAGAGAATACCGTGACTGGGGGCTATAATATCTAATTCTAAATCAGCAAGGGCACCGAGTGCTTTTTTGACCTGGGTACCAAAGGGTAAAACGATATTAGCATAATATTTTTTAGCTTCTTCCATCACTATACCAAGAGAAAGCTGATCATCAAACCTTTCCGAAGATGCGATGTGCTGTCCGAAAGCATCGTTGGAAAAGAGAATTTTGTCTTCGGGAAGATAAGTAACCATATTATCAGGCCAATGTAACATTGGAGTGTGGACAAAAGCTAAGTTTCGTTTTCCAATATTCAAGACTTCACCTGTTTTGGTAACTTGGAAGTTCCAGTCTTCTTTATAGTGTGCTTTGAGACCTTTTTCTCCGCTAGGGGTGGTAAAAAGAGTAGCATTTTTTGCTATAGCCATGATATCAGGGAGACTTCCAGAATGATCCGGTTCCACATGGTTGGAAACCACATAATCGATATCTGCTGGATCAATTATTTCAGATATCCGTTCTAGCATTTCGTCGAATAGGTGGTACTTGACTGTATCGATCAGCGTAATCTTCTCATCGATAATCAGGAATGCATTATATGTAGTGCCACGCTGAGTCAGATAACCATGGAAATTTCTAATGCTCCAGTCGATAGAGCCTACCCAATAGATATTATCCTTAAGCTTGATAGGTTTCATATCTTAGAATCACCTCATATATCTTTAGTATTATTAATTACTTATTTCGTATTATAACATTTTTTGATTCTGGAGTCTTGGAAATCAAGGTAAAATATGTTAAATGGGGTATTAGGATTTACTATTGAATGGACTAACTTGGACTTCTAAGCTAAATAAAAAAGGGTAATTCCTATTTAAGTGTTCTAAATAATTCAGCCATTCTACGATAAGATGTCTATATATCCGTTTAATATCACCTGCTAGGTGTTCAATATCAGATTCCGAGAGCTCACAACTTGCGGTTCTGTGTATAAGCTCTTCAGATAGGTGGAAAGTAGCTAGCAAAAGGTTGGTAAAAGACTGATCTTCTAAGAGATTGGGGTTTTGTAACAGTTGGACCAAAAAATCTCTTTTATTAATAAGTAATTCATGAACCTCGTCAAGGCTGCAAGTTACGCCTATCTCAAAATTGGTACTTCTGATTTTTGCTTTAGCTAACTGAAAAGATTGGACTGTCCATTTATCTGTGATAACCAGTTGTTTATCAACATCCTGAATATTATGGCAGAAAGCTGATAGTAGAGTTAGTAACTGTTTACCAACTTCAGTGTAGAAAACTCCAATAATCATATTCTTCTTACGTTCATTAATCTTGTGTTCTCTTTGCGTAAGTAAACTATCCAACAAAAGTGAAGTGAAGATTACGTATATAGGAAGGAAAGCGAACTTAAGAATAAAACTATCAAGGATATAATCTAATTCCCCTAAAAATAAGTAATATAAGAAATAGATTATAAAAGATATAGCGAAGAAAAGGAGAATCATCCATCGGTTATCATAGTATTTCTTCAATTTTTTCATATTTACTCCCTGAAAATCATTATTAGAAAAAGTTCTCCAGCAACAGGGATAATCCTCTTTTGCTATTTTAAGAGAACACCGGATTAATAATTAATAAAATAATTTTTGACAACATCATCATTATAGAGGTAAAAGCATAAATAATCCAAGGATAAATGGAGTATAGCAAGCATAAAGATTAAGGAAGTACATATTCAACATGAATAGCGGAGGAGATATAATGGTTTATAAGATTGCTGATGCTATGCTATCTATCGATTCTATATCGAGACCAAAGTTACAGAAACTTTGTTACTATGCTTATGCTTGGTATATTACGTTCTTCGGGGAAAGACTATTCAGTCAGCTTCTCATGGCAGGAGAGAGGGGACCCATATGTCTCGAATTAGAGGCAAAATATGAGGAATTTGAAAAAGATCATATCCCAAAGATCGATAAAAAGCTTTTTGAAGTTATACCCGATGCAGAATTGAGAGAATTTCTTATAGCTATTTATGATGCACATGGAGAATTAACTGAGGAACAGCTTGAAACTATGGTCTGTATGGAAGACCCATGGATAAATGCACGAGCTAGAGAAGGAGAACTCAGCTGTATCTATATAGATGAAGAAATAATAGAATGGCAGACTACCAAAGTATTAAGAGAGTTAAAGAACGATAATTACTCCATATAATATCTAAGAAAGATTACCCATAAAGTTAGGGACGGTTCTTTACTTTACAAAAAATGTAAAGTAAAGAACCGTCCCTAACTTTACTTCCAAACAAGATAGCAAGCCTTTTGGCTTGCTATCTTGTTATTGTGAGACAAGTTTGGTAATATTAAAAATTGAGATACATCAAATGAACTTACTTTTTGTTGAAGGAGAATCTACATGCCTATAAAGAAAAATCAAGGACCTAAGATACATATCATTTTACTAATATTACTTCTTACATTAATAGTTTTTCCTTTGCCTTCATTTGCGCAGGGAGAAGAAGAAATGATGCCACCAGAACCGCAAACTGTCAGAGGGAAGATTTTGCAGATTACTGAAGATGAAAGTGTAGAGAAACAGCCTAGTTATGGAGACTACGAAGTAACCTATTATCAAGTTATGGTTGAGGTTCTCTCAGGCGAACATAAGGGAGAAATAATACCTTCCCAGCATATTACTGATGAGAGAATGTTATATAAGTTAGAAATAGATGAAGGGGACGAAGTACTCATCTATCTGGAAACAGATGAGTCTGGAGAAGTCTACAACGCTAATATAGCGGAGATTTATAGACAGAAATACTTGCTCTATCTCACTATACTATTTCTTCTGTCCTTGATTATTTTCGGTGGAATCAAAGGTTTGAAAACAATAGTAACGCTTGCCATCACTGGCCTTGCAGTTATTAAGATCTTACTTCCAGGACTTGTAGCTGGTTATAATCCTATCCTTCTAACTGTTGGAATATGTGCGGTGGTTACTGCTTTTACTTTGGTAATTGTTAGTGGTCTGAACAAAAAGACTATTGCAGCCATTATTGGAACCACAGGCGGTGTTTTGGCCGCAGGTATTATAGCATTAATATTTAGTTCTCTAAGTAAACTTACCGGCTTGGGTCAGCAGGAAGCTCAGATGCTGTTGTTTATTCCTCAAGAGACAGGATTCAACTTTAAAGGCTTACTGTTTGCAGGAATCATCATTGGTGCTCTCGGTGCTGTCATGGATGTAGGTATGTCCATCGCTTCATCAATGAGTGAGATCAAGATAATTAAACCTAATATTGGATCAAAAGAATTGATGGGAGCAGGAATGAATGTCGGTCGCGATATCATGGGGACCATGTCTAACACGCTGATTTTAGCTTATGTGGGAGCTTCATTACCTTTACTACTTTTATTCTTTGCCAATAATATCCCTGTAACTGAATTTGTCAATTGGGAAACTATATCTGCGGAAATCGTGAGGGCTCTTTCAGGTAGCATAGGACTAATCCTGACCATACCTTTAACTGCTATTACATTTATAGCTTTGAGTAGACAAACTAAGGAATAATTATTTGTCCTCTTCATCTATCTTATCGTATTCTCTAGAATACTCCTGGTTCAGTACATCTGTATCGGGGGTACGATAACCATAGCCATCACCTCTAGGAACATCTAATGAAGTGTTCTTATTATTCTTATAATAAATCTTCCTAACCTCTTCGTTAACTCCTCCAGCGGGATTTACGGTGCGGACCATCAATTGGTTCGGACCGGGATTAAGAGCAACTTCGCAAGCGAAGATACCGTTAGAACCTACCTCGCTTATGCTCACTAAACTGAGAACTTCGTTACTATTGGAATTAAAATAATCATTAAAAACTTGAACTAAGCAATAAGGATCCGTGAAGCCATTGATCACGATTCTATCAGAAGTTATAAAACCAGGCTCCTCTGGTAAAGTGACAATAAGAGTCGGCCGCTTCAGAGGATATACGACATCGATTCTTTTTTGAATCGTAGTGGTTCTACCTTCTCTATTTGAAGCGACAATATTTAAAATATGGTTACCTTGATAACGAATAATATCTGTCATGAAACTACCATCCTCTTTGACTAAGATAGGAAACCCATCTATAGTCACTTTATTCCCAGGATTAGTTTGTCCTTTGAATATGATGTGACTAGAACTATACCTATCTTCTAATCCTACCCAAAGTTCAGGATCAGGAATCTCAGGTATATATTCTACGTATTTATTCTTCTGAAGTCTGGCATTTTGGGATACTTCTTTGATAGTGATGATATTTGATCCTTCAGTTAGTTCTAAAATAGCTGTAAAACCGCCGTCTGGACTCACGGTTTGTTCATCTCCATTAATATAGATTCTATTTCCGGGTGAAGTCTGTCCCGGAACAGTTAAGAGAGCTTTGTTCGTTGACTTCGGAGGATCAAATAAGAGCCTTATTGGCTTTTCTATGTCATCCCTGTCCTCTAGGTGGACAGGTGTAGGTGTAAAGTCATGATCACTGACGGATATGGCAGAACAACCTCCAAGTATGAAGATACAAAGAATAAGTAAATTAATTTGCTTTATCATAGGCACTCCTATCCATAGGAAAATAATCCCATATGATAAAGCTTATGACACATATTAAATATAAATACATATTATTTGTACTGAAAGTAACTACTTATGCTACTAAAGTCCCTATAAAAAATAAGACCTGAATATCTAAAAGCAAAATAACGCTTTAGATATCGGGTTTTTTGTAAATATATGACGGAAATAAATTTACAAAAAAATAGAAAATTTTATTAAATCTAGCAGGTAATAGTCCTATAACTGTCGAACTAAACAAAAAATGTTATTATGTAAAAAAATTCCTTTGACAAATATTATTAAAGAAGGATTGGTATCTGTCTTATGGTCAACATATTAAGGGACAATTTAGATGTTCTGGAAGATGTATCCAAAATGATATCTGCAGAAACAGGCTGCAGTATTATTATTTGTGACCATGAGGGTGAAATAATTGAAGCTACTCAGAAAGAAAGAATCGGCAGAAGCCATGTAGGTGCCAAAATAATTATGTCTGGGTTAACGGAAGAGGCCGTTATCTCTCCCGTCCAAGAAGAATCCTTCGCTAGACTTGGCACGGATACCAGAGTTGGTTACAATTATGTAATTATGATCCAGGACAAAAGAGTAGGAAGCTTAGGGATGGAAGGTGACCCTCAAGCTCTTAAACCAATTGTTCGTATAGCGGCCAAGACGATCGGAATCTATATATCAGAATATTTGAAGGAAAAAGAAAAGAATATGATTATCCAAAAAATGGCCAGGATTGCTGAAGATATAACTGATCAGTCTATTCGTGATTTGGATTATCATATTTTTACAGAGGATATTTTACTTGCCTCAGGGGCTAAGTATGTTTTGTTTAACCTTTACAATTCTACTAAAGACTTGTCTACAACGGTTGCTATTTCAGGAGAAGATGCTGAAATAGCAACCGTTGAAGGTAATAAAATTTTAGGATTCTCAATTTTGGGGTATCAGTGGAAGATTAGTGATAAAGTTTTCAGTGAGCTAAGAAGAAAAAGGATGGTTATATTTCCAAGCTTAATAGATCTTCCAAGGGATATTATTTCCTCTGATAAGGCTGAAGAAATGCAACAAGCTTTTGGTTTGGGACAAGTATGCTTTGCTGAAATTTCTCATAAAGAAAACATTATCGGAACTTTAATTATCATTTTAGAAAAAGATAATAATTTAAGGAATGAAGCCTTAATTGAATTATATGCATCTCAGGTAGGACACCTTTTAAAAAGAGTAGAGGTAGAAGCTGCTCTCAAAAAGAGTGAGAGTAAATACCGTGTTCTAGTGGAGAAAATTAATGATGTTATCTTCAATCTTGATAAACAAGGAATCATAAGATACGTAAGCCCAGCCATAAAAGATTTTTTGGGTTATACACCTGAAGATATGATAGGGACAGCTTTTGTAAACTATATCCATCCGTATGACTTGGATAACATACAAAAGGCATTATATAGCAACTTTATGGGAAATGATGAATCTACTGTTTTAAGTATTTTAAATAAAAAAGGCAAAGTTTGTCATGTTCGGACTTCTACAAGATTGATACAAGAGGATGTAGAAGAAATTGTCTTAGGAGTAATGACAGATGTTACGGAAGTTCAGCAGACGTTGAATATTCTAGATTCGTTCTGGAAACATAGCCCTAATCCTATTAGTATTCTAGATAGGACTGGTAAAGTATTGCGAATATCTAAATCAGGTGCAGATATCTTTGGTTCTTCGCCTGAAGTACTAGAAGGTTTAAATATTGCGGAAGTATTCCCACCCTCAGCCGTTGAAGAGGTGATGAGGAGATTGGAAATGGCTAGCAATATCAAGGAGCCACAAAGTTACACAGATAGCATCGATTTATACAATGCCAACCATCGATATTATGAGAGTTGGGTTTTCCCTATAATGAATGAAGAAGAGGAAACCAATCTTGTAGGTATGGTTGCCTTAGATATTACTGATCGTAAAAAAACAGAAGAAAGATTGAATTATCTAAGCTTCCATGATCCTGTCACAGGACTGTTTAACCGTACATATTACGAACGAGAACTTCAGCGATTGGATTTAAGTGATGACTATCCGGTCTCTGTCTTATCCCTAGATGCTGATGGGCTGAAAATAATCAATGACACCCTTGGTCATAACATGGGAGATGAGCTGCTGAAGAATCTTGCTGATATACTTATCCAATCTCTAAGGGATACTGATATTCTTGCCCGAGTTGGTGGGGATGAATTTATTGTTTTTCTACCTAAAACCGATACCGAAGCCGCTCAAAGGATTGTTGATAGAATAAGAAAAAATATTAAGCAATATAACGAAGAAAACCTGGCTCTTCCCTTAAGTATATCAATGGGTTTGGAAACTGCCGAGATACAGGGAGGAAATCTGGAAGAAGTTTTGAAGAAAGCCGACGAAAATATGTATAACAATAAATTCTTCCAGAAAAAAAACAGTCAGAGCCAGATAATAACTTCTTTTATGTCTTCCTTAGAGAAAAGAGATTATGTCTCTCAAGGCTATGCAGATAGACTGTTTAAGTTATTTGCCAAAGTATCCCAGGCCAGTAAACTACCTTCAGGAACACTTAAGGCTTTGGCCCTACTCGCTCAAGTACATGATCTTGGTAATATAACCATCCCTGATAGCATCTTCTCCAAGCCGGTAGCTCTTAATGAAGAGGAATGGAATGTGATAAGATTACATCCTGAGAGAGGTTCTCGGATAGCATCCATCTCCCCTAACTTGGCTGATATCACCGAACTCATAATGAAGCATCATGAAAGATGGGATGGAAAGGGATATCCCCAAGGGCTAAAAGAACAAGATATTCCTATAGAGTGCCGAATCCTAGCAGTGGTAGACGCTTTCGATGCCATGGTCACTGAAAGACCCTATCGAAAACCCCTAAGCACATTAGAAGCTGTCAAGGAACTTAAAAAATGTGCGGGTACCCAGTTCGATCCAGAAATAGTTGAATTTTTTATAAACATCTTAATAGAAGAAGGATTGAACATGGATACGAATCAGCTAGAACTGTTCGCGTAGAACTTGTTTGGTAGCGATAACATCTCGTTCTAAACCCAGGACATTTTTTATAATCACTTGTCCAAGCGAGACAGGTGCCTCAAGTTTTATCTTTTTAATTTCGTCCATCACGTCAAATATTTTTTCCTTCGGAATCGCCTCACTAAGTCTTACACTTACTAAAGGCATATTTCCTCCCACCACTTTAACGGATGTGGCGATATTTCTCTGTGGAGCAAATATTTCCTGCTGTACATATTCCCCGCCACGTTGACATGTCGCCCCTTCAAGCTTACTAATATTGTTATTATCATCTAATTCGACACTTAGCTCACAGCCATTCGGACATAGTACACAAATAAATTCTTTAATCATGTCTCACAACTACCTTTATATATTCTGAAGAGATTAGCTCTTCTTTTTTTATGCGCATTTGAATCATCTCGGCAGGAATGGCTTTTTTCATCTTCTTGGTCTTGATTACTTGGTCATTCTGCAGGACTTGAATCGCACAATTTTTCAAGGGACTCCTTACCCGCATAGATAAAGTGATATCTTTTTGGCCACTAACTTTCTGTGGAACTGTGTAGCCTACTTGATCATCCGTCTCCACCCGGATAGAACATTGCGGAAAAGAACCTTCTTGGATATAAGCTAGGACAGCTTGAGCCAGATTCTCTGCCTCTATGGATACGAAATCTACTAAATCATGGACATGCAGCGCATTACCGGCAACAAAGATGCCATCGATATTGGTCTGGTAATTCTCATCCACGATTGGTCCTCGTGTACGGCTATCCAAATTCACCCCTGCCATCAGAGATAGCTCATTTTCCGGGATTAGCCCAACCGATAATATCAATGTATCGCAGTCATAATCATTTTCGGTTCCAGGGATAGGTTTCAGTCTTTCATCAACCCTACTAACTGTAATTCCTTCCAGCCGCTCCTTACCTCGAATATTGGTTACAGTATGACTTAAGAAGAGGGGAATGCTGTAATCATTCAAACATTGTTCTATGTTACGAGGTAGCCCACTGGCATAAGGCAGAATCTCCAAGACAGCTAGGACTTGGGCACCTTCCAAGGTCATCCTTCTAGCCATTATGAGTCCGATATCACCGGACCCTAGGATCACCACTTTCTTACCGACCATTATGTTTTTGAGATTAACATAGGTTTGAGCGACACCTGCTGTATAAATACCGGCTGGTCTCGTTCCTGGTATACTAATGGCTCCTCGCGTTCTTTCTCTGCAGCCCGTGGTCATGATGATAGCTTTCGCCTGGTATTCAAGAAGTCCCTCCTTGGTAACAGCTATGACGTGCTTGTTGCTATCTATTTCCAGCACTGTCGTATCTGTAAGATAATCAATATCCATTTTTCCCACTTGGTCCAAAAATCTAGCAGCGTATTCCGGACCGCTTAAAGCTTCTTTGAATCGGGTCAGACCGAAACCATCATGGATACACTGTCTGAGAATTCCACCAGGAAGTTTCTCTCTTTCCAGAATCAAGATATCAGTTACACCCAATTCTTTTAATCTGGCAGCAGCCGCTAGTCCGGCAGGGCCCCCTCCGATAATAATAACATCCTTTTTAATCGTCATTAGTCTCTAACCTTCCCTACAAACATATTTCCTCTCATACGAGCATAAATGATTTCATCTTCTTTCTTACTCTTCTCTTGCATGAGAATTTCAGAAATTCTTGTTTCACAATAACCTGCTTGGCAGCGGCCCATCATAGCTCGTGTCCTGTTCTTAACGCCGATTACCGTATCGACTCCGAGGGGATTGCGAATTGCTTCCAAAATCTCTGCTTTAGTTATCGTTTCACATCTACAGATGATTTCCCCATAGTTAGGATCCTGTTGGATTAGTTCCTTCTTCTTTTCTAAGGTCTGATCGTTAAAACATAAGATTCCTTTTCTATATGGATCATAATCTTGTTTTTCTTTCAGCTCTTGTTTCTGAGCAACCATTTCTATCACTCTTTTGGCAATAGGGATGGCACTGGTCAATCCAGGTGATTCTATTCCGATTAAGTTAATGGCAAAAGGGACTTCTTCTCTTTCTTCAATCACGAAGTCAGCATAACCACCTACGTTTTTATCTGCGAGTTTTGGTCTGATTCCGGAGAAATTACGAATGAAGAATTCCTTTTTCAAATAGGGTAAAATTCTTCCACCGTCCTTAATCAACAGATCCATAATCTCTTGAGTGGAAGAATAATTATCTCTTTCTTCTATATACTCTGTACTAGGTCCAATCAAAATATTGCCATCAATGGTAGGGGTTAGATGAATCCCAAGCCCGCCTAGCTTCAGGTTAGGCACAGGATAGGCAGGGATTTTTAGATATTGACCCGCTTTTTTATCCAGAACAAAATACTCACCACGGCAGGGATAAATAGTATAGTCATTAATCCCAAGCATGCGGGCAATTTTATCGGCATTGAGTCCAGCACAGTTTATGACCCATTTGGTATCATAGGAACCTTGGGTTGTTTTTATCTCATAGTATTCCAAACACTTGATAGCGACTACTTCATTATCGAAAAAGAAATCCACCCCGTTATGATGGGCATTCTCAGCCAGGGCGATTGTATATATAAAAGGATTAAGTATTCCTGTTGCTGGGGAATACATAGCAAGCTCACCACCAACATGAGGGGCCAATTCCTTAATCCGTTCTTTATCGATTATCTCCAGACCAGGGACACCATTTCGATCTCCTTGTTCTTTTAACCGAATTAGCTTGTCTTTATCTTCCTCATCAAAACCTACAACAACTTTTCCAGTTCTGGCAAAGGGTATATCCAGTTCTTTGGCCACTTTGTCAAAGCCTAAACATCCCGCTACACAGTATTTGGCCATCAGAGAGCCAGGTTCATTGTTAAATCCGGCATGCAATACTCCTGAATTTCTACCACTGGTTTCTGTACAGACATCCAGTTCTTTTTCTAGCACTGCGATTTTTAGATTATATCTGGCCATCTCCCGAGCGATAGCACTGCCGATTACCCCTGCACCAATAATGATAACATCATATGTATATCTCGATTTCTTATCCATTCTACTCCTCCGAAGGTATATAATTTATTTCACAAATTGTTATACCATTTATTATAGCAAAAAGAGCTTAGGTTTGCAGAGGCATTTTTGTTTAACTTCCTCAGGTACCTTTTTTCAACCAACAACATAAACCATAGTACTAGGAAAAATATGGATATGGAGTGGTATGGTATATCTAGGTCATCTTCGCACATAAGTGGAGTTGATAAAAATACACAGAAATAAGTACTTCTACTTTTCTACCAATCCTTCTCGCCAGGCAAAGGTCGCAAGTTGTACCCGGTTTTGCAAATGGAGTTTCTCCATAATATTACATAAGTGGTTTTTGACTGTATTTTCTGTAATAGCCAAGTTAACAGCGATTTCTTTGTTGGTTATACCATGGGCAACTAAGCTTAAAACCTCAACTTCTCTTTCGGTTAGGTGATACTTTTGGAAGCTAATATCCTGGTGTTTTTTACAGATACTAGAAAACTCTTTTAATATCTTACTGGCAATAGATTTGGATAAGGCAGCTTCCCCACGTAGCAGTCCTCTTATTTCTTCTATTAAACTATCGGGATCCATGCTTTTTAATAAATATCCCTGGGCACCATTTTTTATGGAATTGAAGAGGTTATCATCATCGTCAGCTATTGTAAGCATAACAACTGTACAGTGAGGTAGTTCTTTTTTGATTTGTTTAACGGCTTCTACGCCGTTTAGCTCAGGCATTTCAACATCCATTATTATAATATCCGGGTTAAGAGTTCTAGCCTTTTCCAAAGCCTCTCTACCATTACCTGCTTCACCGACAATATCTAATTCATTTAAACAGTTCAATAAACTTGCAAACCCTTTACGAAATAATGCATGGTCATCTACCAAAAGTACTCTGGCTTTTTCCATTGTATTCTCCCCTTACAATTTTTCTTTTATTTTGGTAATGAAATTATTACCGGGATTGTTATTTCCAATAACGTTCCACGAGGCTGGTTTGGAAGTATTTTTAGGCAGCCACCAATAATTTGGGCCCTTTCTTGCATAATTGCTAACCCAAAATGGTTTTTGTTTTCCATACTTATGGTATTAAAATCTATACCCCGACCATTATCAGCTATGGATATGGTCATTTTTTTATTATCTTTATTTATTACAACGGTTATTTTTGTTGCGAAGGCATGTTTCTTGATATTTGTTAAAGCTTCTTGAATTATCCGAATCAGTTGGACTTTAATCTCTGTTGACAGGATCAGAGCTTCAGAACAATGACAAATAAATTCAGTCTCAATATGATTTAAAGAACCAATATATTCTAGGTAATCTTCAATCCACACACGAAAACAACTTGTTTCTTTGCTAGGTGGTATTTTTAAGTCATAGATATTCTGCCTTACCTCATCAACTGCCTCCTGAATAACTTGTCTGAGTTCAACCACATCATCAAGTAAATCATGACAACAATCAGACTTTTCTAGACTTCGCTGAATTTTATGAGCTTTGAGATTGGTATAGACCATAGTCTGGGCGAGTCCATCATGCATTTCCCGAGCCAAACGGTAACGTTCCTCTAAAGTAGCGTAATTTTGGATTGCCATTTCAAATTCTTTTCTTTCAGTTATATCGCGAAGGACTATTTTAACCTGAGGTTTTTCTTCTCCGACCAAGGGAATATACGAATAGCTTGCTCCGACCTTGATTTTTTGTCCATTTTTCTTAACTATACACATTTCAACATTCGGTATAGATATTTTCTTTTCAAACGACGTTTTCCCCCAACATTCTCTGTGCCCACAGTCTACATTCATACAACTGTCTGGATTGTCGGAATTCCAGCAGACTTCTTTGTTTTTAGAACACCCATTCATTTCATCACAAGTTAAGATATCAATTACTTCTTTCTTATCCCATCCTGTTAATTTTTCGGCAGCAGGGTTTATATCAAGAATCTTACAATTTTCATCGATAACAACAATGCCATCAGAAGTATGATTAAAGATTGTTTTTAATCTTTGTTGCTCCCAAAATAAAGTATTATGGATAGATCTAATTTTCTTGAACAACCACATTGAAAAAAGCATACCAAAAAAGGCGACGGCAGCCATTAACAAAATACTATTGGTCATGGCACTAAAATGATCTTCCAGAAAACAATACCGGATAACTTCATACATACCTACACCTAATGCAGGTAGTACCAGAGTTAACCATCTAATATTTACATAATAATCATCGTCGTTACGCATAACTTATTCTCCTAATATATCAATATTATACAAGAGGCCTATGTTGTTGACCTTTGTACCTTTTTGTACTATGCTTTACTATAGTCATTTAGTACTATTCTTCACAATTTATAAAAAACCTTCTCTATATAACCTACTTTTCAAGATAAAACATTTTTATGCTCAAACTCATTTATATTTATACCAAAAAGTTAAAGTTCTTTATACCAAAATAAAAACTAGAAAAAAAAGATTAGAAAAGCCTTAGATAAGCTGAATTTAATAATACTGTTTAGGATACAAATCTTCGGCGGTATTTTACTAATCAATACAAAAAGATGTTTTTCGACGCAATTAAAATAAGAGATCTAAACATAGCCCGAAAGAAGGATATATTTAATACTTTTCAAATTCTATAATTATTACTGTGATGGTTTTGGAATATTAACTTTCTATGTGAGCCAATGCACAAAGTATTAATGGTTGATTCCATTTAATTGGAGGTGATTTGACAAGTTAATGGTGTTCAAACCTACTTAACCAAGGACTTTTAATTTTTTAAGAAAAAAAGGAGGCATTTAGGATGAGTGTAGAGTTAGAAAACAAACCTCCAGTGAGCGGAGGCGGCGGAGGCTGGTCCGAGCTTTGGAAGAAGGAAGACTGGTGGGCGGTATGGGTAGGAATCATTTTCCTAGCAGGTGCATTGCTCGCTTGGCTCAGTAAACCAGTAATACCTAAAAGATGGGGAAATGATGATATTCCAAGTATAGTTGGATCCATCACCTCCAGTATGATCCCCGGAATGATCTTAACAGGCATAATTCTATTAGCGTTTTTTACGCTAGCTATCAGATTTTCTGAGAAAGAAAGCACTTCCAAATTCATGATCGCGTTTCCTATAATTTTTGGTTTAGCTATAGTTGCAGAACTACTCGGAAACTACGCTCCATTAAGACACTATGGAGTTAACAGTGTCATTTGGGCTTTGGTTATTGGACTTGTAATTAGTAATACTATTAGAACCCCTAAGGTTTTCCAAGGTGCTGTACGTACAGAACTCTATATTAAAACTGGTCTCGTTCTTTTGGGAGCCAGCATCCTGTTCGACCGCTTATTAACAATGGGTGTTATGGGTCTTGGAGTTGCCTGGTGTGTTACCCCAATCGTTTTGATCTCTATGTACTGGTTCTCCCAGAAAGTTCTCAAAATGCATAATGAGAGAGGGTTAGCAATAACTCTTGCAGCTGCAACATCTGTTTGTGGAGTTTCAGCAGCGATAGCAGCTGGATCAGCAGCTAAGGCTAAGAAAGAAGAAATTTCCTTAGCTATTTCGGTTTCTCTGATCTTTACTGTAATCATGATGGTTGCAATGCCTGCTCTTGTCAAACTATTTGGCTTAGACCCCGCGGTGGGTGGAGCTTGGCTTGGTGGAACTATTGACGCGACAGGAGCAGTTGTCGCAGCAGGAGCTGTGCTCGGTCCAGAAGCTATGGAAGTAGCTGCAGTTGTAAAAATGGTTCAAAACATACTCATTGGATTCATCGCTTTCGGTATTGCCATATTCTTCGTAATGCGTTATGAAGGTAAATCTGCTGGTCAAGCTAATGTTGGCGTGAAAGAAATCTGGATTAGAATGCCTAAGTTTATCATCGGATTCATGGGCGCTTCCATTGTCTTTACACTACTCATCCCAACAGAAGCTGCTGATAGAGCGATTAGTATCGCTAATGGATGGCGTGGATTCTTGTTTACCCTTGCGTTTATTAGTATAGGTCTAGAAAGTAACTTTAAGGATATGGCGAAACTTGTTAGTGGCGGAAAACCGCTAACCCTTTATATAGTTGGTCAAACCTTTAACATCTTCCTTACACTGATTGCTGCTTACATCTTCTTTAGCGGCAGATTCTTTACCCTTCCATTCTAAAGTATTTCTTTAACCTTAAAATTTCAACTCCCCCTATTTTTGATAGGGGGAGTGCTTCTCTAAAAAAAAATGAGGTAATGAAAATGAATGAAGAAAAAGTTCCAATCATGACATCCGTACCCAGGTGGTTTAAAGTTTTTAATGCACTTGCCTTGACAGTAATTTTGTCATGCTCAGGTTATATCGTAGTTAATAAAATTGGTGACTCGCATAATACCACATCTGGTGCTGGAGATATCTGGTGGGTCGATGCTCCTGAAATAACAGAAAGCTACCAGGCGGTTATGGAGAAAAAGAAATAGGAACATAAAGGGACACGTCTCGACGAAATTATTAATTTTTATAATGAAATTGATTATAATGGGGCAACTTAAGGCGACGACCAAATGAGTTGCCCCTGTTTTTTTCGGACAAAGGAATATTCGTATTTCTAATCATCATCATTGCAAATGGTAATTTTACAGAGCTTTACGAAGAAGTTAAACTAATTTTAGATTTGATTCTACATGTGGAGGGCTCAATTTGAAGATAAGAATGATAGGTATTGACTATAGTACGGCGATACTTTCCCAACGGGAGATATTTGCTTTCTCTACAGTTCAGGCACAAGAGGCGATGCAAAGTGTTATAGATATCTATGATGTTAAGGGCTGTGTCATCGTATCTACCTGCAACCGGACAGAAATATATATTTGTGAGGATAACAACAGGCAGACGGATTTAGCTACTGTATTGTGTGGCTTGAAGGAAGTCTGCCTTGAAAAGTATAAAGATTTACTAACTGCCAGAGAAGGAATAGAAGCTGTACGCCATTTATTTGAAACAGCTTGTGGGCTTAATTCTCAGATTTGGGGCGAGGATCAGATTCTCACCCAAATTAAGGCCTCTATCGAAGCGGCTAGAAATGTGCAAACGGCAAATGAAGTGATGGAAAAGCTATTCCAGAACGCAATAACTTCTGCCAAGAAAATAAAATCAACGGTAAGGCTGACTTCTTATGATCCATCTGTAGCAACAAAAGCACTCGATATCACAAAGTCACAGTACCCTAGTTTAATCGGACTTAAATGTCTTGTTTTGGGTAACGGAGAAATGAGCAAAATGATGTCTTCCATGCTTGCTGAGTGCGGGGCCCAAGTGACAGTAACTTTAAGAAAATATAAAGATAAAACAAGTCTAGTTCCTGAAGGGTGTATAGCGGTCAATTATGAGCACCGTCTTGCGGAGATAGAACAAGCAGACTTAATTATAAGTGCTACCTCCAGTCCTCACTACACCATCAAGCTTGAAGATGTTTCCACTATCTTGGCCGACAGGAAGCAGAGAGTATTCATCGACCTAGCGGTCCCTAGGGATATCGATCCCCAAATCGTTGAATATGATAACCTTGTCCTGTTCGATATAGAAAGCTTGGGTGGTTTGAAGCGGACTGAGTCTTGTAATAGATCATTATTAGCCGCTAAACAAATTATTGATAAATATATTGATAAGTTTATCAAGTGGAACAAAGTAAGAGAGAGTCTGCCATTAATAAGCAATACAGTTAGTGATATATCTGAATCAATAAAGAAGAAGAACCTTCAAGACATTGAATATAGTCTCAAAGTAGAATATAGCTACCAAAAATGGAGCGTGCTATAAAGGATCCAACGACTTATCTATCTATTGTCTTTTCTAATGGCTATCATCAAAAAAGACAATTTTACATAGTCTTTGTACTAACTTACACTTAATGTAGAAAATGTAATAATACGCGACTAGTGAACAATTACCGTAAAGGAGGAGAAAAATTTGGTTCTTTCAATATATGTTATTTTATCGGTCTTATGTTTTATCGGTTTTTCCTCATATAAAGCTTGGAAATACGCTACCATGCCTATGCATAGTCGCCTTGATCTTTATCCTGTACCCAAAGAAGCGGGTAGAGCTGAATATGGAGGCTCCTATTATGAAGAAACGGAATGGTGGGCTAAACCCAGAAAAGTATCTCACCTTGGCGAAATCAAAGATATGTTAATGGAAATGCTTTTCATCAAGAAACTATTCCAAAACCAAAGAAAACTTTGGTGGCCGTCTTACTCCTTCCACTTGGGGATTTACTTCTTATTTGCCTGGACTATTCTATTGGTGATCAGTGTAGCGTGGCCGGCAACTTTTATTGTATATCTAACTTCTTTTGTCGGTATCGTCGGCTTTATCTTAGCTTTTGTAGGAAATGTAGTCCTGCTCATGCACAGAGTATTTGAACAAGATCTGAAAAAGTATACTACTCCCCAAGAGTACTTTAATCTGATCCTAATCCTCGCTGTCCTAGTGACTGGTATTTATGCCTGGAGCGGCAGTATGATATCTGGACAGGCTGGACAAACGGTTGGACAGTTAATCTCTTTGCAAGCATTAGAAGTTGGACCAGCTCTCACTATCCACTTGGTTTTGCTAGGATTTATGTTTTTTTACATACCGTTAAGCAAAATGAATCATTACATCGGAAAATACTTCACGTTTCATAAAGTATTGTGGGACAATGACCCAAATCTGCCAGGTAGTAAGGTGGAACAAGATTTACAGGAAGCTGCAGCTAATCCGCCGAAAACAAAATGGTCTGCTCCTCACATGAATGAAGGGAGAGATTTAAATGCGTAAATCAGCGGATTTAAAACCTAATGATATAAGCAAACCAGTCGACCAACTTATACAAGTTGACTCACTGAAGACTTTGCCTGGTCCTTATAGCAAGGACGGTATGGAACCGGATTTCACAGAACCAAAAGAAGCCTGGAAGTCAAAATACTGTACTTCACTAGACGGTTTTGTAGGTATAGATACCCTCGTCAGACCATCAAGTCCTGAGGAAGAAGATGAATTCGTTCGCAAATTTATCAGTGGTCTGGAAAAAGTATTTGCCGACAGTAATAACAATTTCCTCCAACCTGTACAACTCACTATGGATTATTGTGCCAAGTGCAATACCTGTTCTGAGGCCTGTCATGTTTTTGAAGCTACGAACCACAACGAACTTTACAGACCTATCTACCGTTCTGAGGTCTTACGTAAAATTTACAAAAAGCACTTTACAACCAGCGGTAAGCTGCTAGGCAGCGTTGTTGGTGCAGATATAGATGTCAACTGGGAGAGCATTGCTCGTCTTGGGGAGCTTGCCTATCGCTGTAATCTCTGTCGACGCTGTGCCCAGACTTGTCCGCTCGGTCTGGATAATGCCCTTATGGCACGCGAGATTCGTAAAATATTCAGCCAAGAGATGGGGATTGCCCCTACTCCGTTGCATACCAAAGGCTCCATGCTCCAGTTACAAACTGGCTCCTCGACAGGAATCAATAAAGCTGCCCTTCTGGATATGTTGGAATTTATCGAAGAAGATATCGAAGAAAAAACAGGTCGCAAAATTAAAATACCCATGGATAAAAAGGGAGCAGATATCCTCTTAACCCACAATGCTGGGGAATTTATGGCTTGGCCTGAAAATCCAGCAGCATTTGCAATCCTTTTTGAGGAAGCGGGTCTGGATTGGACACTAAGTAGTTCAATGATCGGTTACGACAATGTGAACTATGGTCTATGGTACGACGATAGCCAAGCAAAAAAAGTTGCCTTACAGCAGTTTCAGGCTGCCAAAGAACTGGGGGTCAGACGTATCATTATCGGAGAATGCGGTCATGCCCATAAAGCAGCAGCAGTAAGCGCCGATCGCATGACATCAGGAGATAACAAAGTGCCAGTGGAGAGCTTCCTCCCACTATTATGGGAGTTAGTGGAGACCAAGCGTCTGAAGTTTGATCCTGAGAAGAATAACTTCCCAGTAACCCTGCACGACCCTTGTAACTTTGTTCGGCAGATGGGTATTGTTCAGCCACAAAGAAATATCCTGAAAGCGATTTGTCCTCAATTTAGGGAAATGACTCCGCATGGCGTTAATAATTACTGCTGTGGGGGCGGAAGCGGCTTTGCTATTATGCAGTCTCAAAACTTTGCAGAATTTCGCAATAAGGTTAGTGCTCGGAAGAAGTTCGAACAAATTATCTCAGCCTTTGGCGATGAGTTTGAGAATCCGGACATTATCAAATATGTATGTGCTCCCTGTTCTAACTGCAAAGGAACAATTAGAGATATGTTTGAGTTCTATGAAGCTACTGCTAAGTTTAATGTACACTACGGTGGCTTAGTAGAACTAATGGTCAATGCCCTCGTTAGCCAAAAAGAACCTTTCTTGACGTTCGAGGAAGATGAATTCTAGACATGGATGACAGGAAAGTGGACTTCGATGAGGAGGTGTAATCCTTTATGAGGGTAGTAATTATTGGCGGGGTCGCCACCGGCCCGAAGGTGGCAGCTAGATTGAGAAGGTTGCGACCGGATGCCGACATCACCGTTATTGAACAAGGAGAACTCATTTCTTACGGGAGCTGCGGCTTACCGCTCTACCTCGGAAATCTTGTACCTGACATGATGGAACTCATGATGACTTCATCGGGCAGCGTTCGTGACCCTGATTATTTTCATCATACAAAACAAGTAAAAGTCCTTAACAATACCCGGGCAGAAGAGATTGATAGAATAAATAAAACTGTCAAGATACGTAATTTAGTTCACAATCAGCAAGACGCACTGCCTTATGACTATTTAGTTTTAGCAACCGGAGGGAGCCCAGCAGTTCCGTCTCTTCCCGGTACAGATTTGCCAAATGTATTCACTTTGCACCATCCCAAAGATGCTCAGGCTTTACGAGAGTCGGTTCGTAGTAAGAAGTTAAAGCATATCACCATTATCGGTGCTGGCTTAATTGGAATAGAAGCTGCGGATGCATTATTTAGTCCCCGTGTAAAAGTAACCTTGTGTGAAGCCCAACCTCAGATTTTACCCAAATTATTAGATGCTGATATGGCCGCTCTGGTAGAGAAAGAAGTCCGTAATAGAGGAGTCGAAGTCCTTCTATCGTGCCAGGTACGAAGTCTAATAGCAGGAGATAATGGTGCTGTTGCCCTAGTTGAAACGACTGACGGTGTGATAGAGACCGACGCAGTCATCTTGGCTATCGGTACACGCCCTACAGTTGAACTCGCTCGTGCTGCCGGGATAGAACTAGGAGTTACCGGAGCGATTAAAGTCAATTCTCATTTACAGACCGAAGATCCATCGATTTATGCCGGAGGAGACTGCGTAGAAAATTATGATCTCCTTTCAGGACAGCCTGTTTACTCTCCATTAGCATCTACAGCTAATAAACACGGAAGGATTATTGCTGACAATATTTCCGGCAGAGATTCTAAGTTCCCAGGAGTAAACGAGACATCAGTTCTGCAGTGTTTTGAATATAATATTGGTCGGACCGGATTAGGAGAAGAAGAGGCTCGCAAACATGGTTTTGATGTGAGTAGTGTTATTATTTCCGGTTTTGATAATACCCATTATTATCCGATGCATGAGAAGGTCAAGCTTAAATTGATTGCAGATAAAAGTTCATGTCGGGTCTTAGGCGCCCAGGTTGTCGGAGCAGGTGAAGCTATCAAGCGTTTAGATGTTTTGGTTACAGCCATGAAATATGGAGCTACGCTTGAAGATATTGCAAATTTAGATTTGGGATATGCTCCTCCGTTCTCAACCGCAATTGATTTGGTAGCCCATGCTGCCAATGCTTTGAGTAATAAAATCAGTGGTTTAATTCACAGCGTCTCAGGAGCTGAGCTATCAACCTACTTAGCGGATTATAAAAATTTATATATTATTGATATCAGGACATCCGAAGAAATCCAAAGTACGCCAATCCCTTACAAAAATAAAATAGAAATCCCGCTTAGTGAACTAGCTATAAGGTGGGGAGAACTACCAACCCAGGCTAAGCTTATCACAGTTTGCGAACTGGGGGTTCGAAGCTACGAAGCTGCTTGCATGCTTCAAGGCAAGGGGTTGTCCGGTGTGTCCTATCTGGAAGGGGGACTCTCAATCTTAGATACATAATTTAATATTGAGAAAAGTAATTATTGGGAGGTGATATAGTGTTTATTGTTACAATCAATGACGAGGAATGTTCAGGCTGCGATGCTTGTACAGAAAGCTGCCCAGCTAAAATTCTTAGTTTTGTTGATGGGAAAGCGGTAGTCACCGGAGATGAAAGCGAATGTATGGGATGTGAATCTTGTATTGTTGTATGCCCAACAGGGGCAATATCCATAATGGAAATTTAAATTACTATTAAAGAAATAGGAGGTTGTACCATGACAGAAAAGAAGACCCCGCAACTAGATGAATTAGAAAAAGGTCAATGGCCAAGCTTTGTAACTGAAATTAAAAAAGCTGCGGCAACAAACGCTGCCTCTGAAGACCTACTTCATCTCTTAGAAAGATCTTATGAAGACAGAATAGGCCATTGGAAACATGGTGGGATCGTTGGCGTAAGAGGATACGGCGGTGGAGTTATCGGCCGTTATACAGATCTTCCTGAAGAATACCCCAATCTTGCAGAATTCCATACCATTCGTTTAGCTCAGCCAGCAGGATGGTTCTATGACTCAAAAGCCCTACGTTCCATTTGTGATATCTGGGAAAAACATGGCAGTGGCTTAACCAACTTCCATGGATCAACAGGAGATATCATCATGTTAGGAACCACTACTGATCACATTCAACCAGCTTTTGATGAGTTCAGTGAAGCAGGATTTGACCTTGGTGGATCCGGTTCAGACTTAAGATCACCTAGCTGCTGTGTAGGACCAGCTCGTTGTGAATATGCTTGCTATGATACTTTAGAAGCTTGTCACAATATTACTAATGAATACCAAGATGAAATCCATCGCCCAATGTGGCCATATAAATTTAAGATTAAATTTTCCGGTTGTGCCAATGACTGCACAGCATCTATCGCTCGTTCAGACTGTTCTGTAATTGGAACTTGGCGTGATACCATCCAAATCGATCAGGATGCCGTCAAACAATATGCCGCAGATGGCCTGGATATTCAAGACCGTGTCTGTGATAAATGTCCAACCCGTTGCTTGAAGTTTAATAGTGAAACTAAAGAACTTACCGTCATCGGTGAAGACTGTACCCGCTGCATGCACTGCATCAATTACATGCCTAAAGCCATCCGCGCTGGCAAAGTTAAAGGAGCTACCATTCTGTTTGGCGGAAAATCCACTATTGTTCAATCAGCTTTCATGTCTTGGGTTATCGTTCCTTTCATGAAAATGGAAAGTGAAGATGATTTTGCAGAATTCAAAGACTTAATGGGTCGCGTCTGGGAATGGTGGGATGAAAACGGTAAAACCCGTGAGCGTATCGGTGAAACTATCTATAGATTAGGTATGGGCAAGTTCTTACGTGAATGTGAGTTGCCACCTGTACCGCAAATGGTATTCCGTCCTCGTGCTAATCCATATGTATTCTGGCCACAAGACGAAATCATAAAATAAATTGAGAAAAGAAGAGGTGGATAATAAATGTCTATACTAGATCAAGGACCTCCAGATTACAAAAAAATGATTCCTCCAATAATTAAGGACAATTACGGCAAATGGATATACCATGAGATTCCTAAACCAGGTGTGCTCAAACATGTTTCTGAAACCGGTGACGAACTTTTCAGTGTACGTGTTGGATCGCCAAGATTAATAAGCTTAGATTTTGTGCGTAACCTCTGCGATCTTGCAGACGCTTACTGTGACGGTTACCTCCGTTTCACTAGCCGTAATAACGTAGAATTTCTTCTATCCGATGCTAGCAAGGTAGAACCATTAATTGCAGCACTTACCGAAAAAGGCCTCCCAGTCGGTGGTACTGGAGCAAGCCTGAGCAATATCGTTCACACCCAAGGTTGGATTCACTGCCATACACCTGCAACAGATGCTTCCGGTATCGTGAAAGCTGTCATGGATGATCTCTTCGAATACTTTGGGTCCATGAAACTACCAGCAAAATTAAGAGTTGGCTTAGCATGTTGCCTGAATATGTGCGGCGCAGCCCACTGTAGTGACTTGGCTATCGTCGGAGTACACAGAACTGTCCCTCGTATAAATGATGAAAAAATCGCTAAGGGTACAGAAATCCCTAGCCTAGTTGCCAGTTGCCCTACAGGAGCAATTCGCCCCAATCCTAAAGCTAAGAGTGTAACTATTGTCGACGATAAATGTATGTACTGCGGAAACTGCTACACCATGTCTCCAGGAATGGAAATTATGGATGGCAAAAATGACGGTTGTGCTATTCTTGTCGGTGGTAAAGTTTCTAACGCCCGTAATGTTCCTAGCTTCTCCCGTATGGTAATTCCTTTCCTCCCCAACAATCCTCCTCGTTGGCCGGAAGTTACTGACGCAGTTCGCATGATTGTCGAGGTTTGGATTGCCCATGCTCGTAAAGGTGAACGGATGAGTGAATGGATCGAACGTATTGGTTGGGAAAGATTCTTTACCCTTACCGACATTCCTTTCTCTGACAAGTTAATTGATGATTATATCTTCTCAAGAGAAACCTTCCGTACCTCTGCTACATTTAAATACTAATCAGATAAAAATTAATAAGAAAGGGGATTGAACTCAATGGATAAAGGAGCTGCCAACCCCGAAATCAAAGACAAAGTCGTAGCTTATCTTCACACAGTACAAAAGGCAAAGAGTAAAGATATCGCTACAGCCATTGGAGAAAAGAAATCCGCAGTAGACCTTGCGGTCAAAGAATTAACAGCGGAAGATATCTGTGAATATTTATATATCACCACTACCTATATTTGCATCAAAGGTAAGGTAGGTGCTCCTGAATGAGCAGCCTCTTTGGATGGGTTATACCCTACATTGTGGTCCTATTGTTCCTAGGAGGTATGCTCCTCCGCATCATGTCTTGGCTCAAAATCCCAGTTCCATTTAAACTAACGGTGTTTCCCTGCCCTAAGACTAGGGCAGGAGCCGCCGCAGATTTAGTCACGGAGAGCGTTGGCTTTAAAAGTCTATGGAGAGGTGGGAAGGGGCTATGGTTTATGTCCTGGCTCTTCCACATATCTCTAGCTTTTATTCTAATAGGCCACTTTTTTGGGATAGGTTTTCTAGGTCAACAATTCACCTGGATTGGAGCAACTTCTGAACAAAGTTTAGAGCTTTCTGTACTTTTTGGGACGTACGCTGGAGTAGCCTTATCTTTAGGATTATTACTCTTAGCCATTCGCCGTATTACTTCTCCTACAATGAAATTTATCTCTTCCTTTGCTGATTATCTAGTATTGGTTTTGTTAATAGGCATTGTCGGAAGTGGGATGTACATGCGGATGTTTCATGGAGTAACTTACGAGGCTGTTCATGATTACCTTATTGGATTAATCACTTTCCATCCCGTTCCGTTACCTGACAACATGGCCTTTATCTTTCACTTTACGTTAGTGCAACTACTTTTGTTATACTTCCCGTATTCTAAATTATTGCACTCTTGCGGGATATTCTTTAGTCGCTGGCTAATTGTAAGGCCGCACGAAAGACAGGTGATCATCAAATGAGCGAGCAAGTACGTATTCCATACGTAGCAAGAGAAAAAGAACTAAAAGATTTATATCTACCTATGGTTGCACCGGAAGATCGTCCTCAGACAGCTCTTGAACTCCTTGGTGAGATGTTAAAGTATAAACGTTCTTTGAAATTATATTTAGATGTATGCACTCATTGTGGAGCTTGCGCTGAACAGTGTCATTCCTACCTGGGAACGAAGGACCCGTATAATATGCCAGTCGCTCGTGTTGACTTGGTCCGCCGTGTTTACAAACAAGTATTCGCATCCGGTCCTTCGTTTTTAAGAACTTGGGATGGGGCCAAGGCAATTGACCAGGAAACTATTGACCTATGGTACAAATATTTCCATCAATGTAACCAATGTCGTCGTTGTGCCATATTCTGCCCGAAAGGCATCGATACCGCTGAGGTAACGATTGCCATGCGCGAACTCTTAGCTCACCTTGGTATGCCCAGTAGATTCCATGCTGGTATTGCCAAGAACATGGCCAAGACAGGTAACAATATGGGCAACCCATTGCCGGCCGTTCTGGACGGAATAGAGTTTCTGGAAGAAGAACTAAAAGAAGAAACAGGACTTGATATTCCGATACCTGTGGATAAAGAAGGCGCAGAAGTGCTATTTAATCCTTCTTCGTCGGATCTCTACGTCAATACAGATGGATTTATGGCTGTAGCTAAGATTTTCTATAAGGCAGGAGTTTCCTGGACGCTAAGTTCCAAAATCACTGAAACTGCTAACTTTGGACTCTTCTTCCATGAACCAAGTATGCGCGAACACAGTCGCCTTCTCGTTCAAGCTGGTAAGGAGCTCGGTGTCAAAAGGCTTGTGGCTGGAGAATGTGGCCATGGATGGAGAACCTGGCGGATGTTTACAGAAACTATCAATGGACCTCTTCCTTTTCCAGTAGTGCACTTATTTGAAGAGGTATTGGGATATCTCCGTGACGGTAGAATTAAATTTGATAAGTCCATGAATCCGGAAGTAGTCACTTATCATGATCCTTGTAACTATGCTCGAGCTGGAGATTTAATTAATCAGCCGAGAGAACTTTTATCTGCTTGTGTCCAAAACTTTGTAGAGATGACCCCAACAAAAGAATTAAGTTTCTGTTGCGGAGGGGGATCGGGAATCCTCATGGACGAAGCAATGAAAATCAGGGAAGCTTTAGCACAGCCTAAGGCAGAATGTGTAAGAAGCACCGGAGCAGAAATTCTCTGTGCCCCTTGTGCTATCTGTAAAGCCCAACTTCCCGATGTATTGGAACATCACAAAGTTGATGTCACAGTTAAAGGATTAAGTGACCTTATGGGTCGGGCTCTAATACTGTAACCACATATTTAATCATTACCAGATTCCAACGCTTCTCTGCTCTAAAGGTTCGCTAAGTAAATATGTAGGACTATCAATATTAAAATTGTAGATATAAGGAGGTTTAAACTAATGGCTGATTTAAACGTTAATGGTGTTTTTATTCCGTTAGATGAAGATGGTTTCCTAGAAGATTCTGACTTATGGAACGAAGAGGTTGCCTTAGCTTTAGCACTCACGGAAGATGTTGAGGAACTTACCGAAGAACACTGGCATTTGATTAACTACCTGCGTGATTACTATGCAAAATTTGGAGTAGCTCCAATGATTCGTAAGCTATGTAAAGAAACTGGTTTCAATCTTAAGAAGATTTATGAACTTTTCCCAGGTGGGCCAGCTAAAGGTGCTTGTAAAGTTGCTGGTCTGATGAAACCAACCGGTTGTGTATAATGGTCAACCGACTTGTAATCGCCGCCCCTCAAGGGCGTTGCGGTAAAACAACGGTAACCCTAGGACTCCTGCGCGCTTTTAGCCGCAGGGGTCTTAAGGTTCAGCCTTTTAAGAAAGGGCCAGATTACATTGATCCCAGCTGGCTTACAGCTGCTGCAGGGATTCCCTGCCGTAATCTTGACTCTTACTTTATGGAGCCCGAACAAATTTGCAAGTCTGTTTCCTTAGCAGCAGAGAACTGTGATTTAAGTATTATTGAAGGTGCTATGGGATTATTTGACGGACTTGATTTAGAAGGTAGTAGCTCAACCGCAGAAATTGCCAAGATAACCAAGACTCCCGTTATTTTAGTACTTGATGCTACCCGCATGACACGTAGTGCGGCAGCTATTGTTTTAGGATGTCAACATTTTGACCCTCAGATTCAAATCTGTGGGGTTATTTTAAATAAAGTTGCAAGACCACGTCACGAAAAAATGTTACGTGAGGCTATCGAACATTATTGTAAGGTACCAGTTCTAGGGGCCATACCTAAAGACAGTGGATTAAGTATTCCGGATCGACATCTTGGGCTTGTCACCCATATTGAAAGCGATGACAGTGATAGTCAGTTAGATTATCTAGCTGATGTAGTGAGTTCTAATGTCGACTTAGAACAGGTTTATTCTCTTGCTACGCAGGCACCTCCACTGCCACATTGGCTTTCTAGATCCACTAATATATCCAGACAGTACTCACAACCAGTTAGAATCGGCATTATCCGAGATAAGGTGTTTAGCTTTTATTACCCTGAGAATTTAACTGCTTTAATAGACCTAGGGGCCCAACTTGTAGACATCAATAGCTTAACAGACTATCGTCTACCACCTGACCTTGACGCTCTTTATATAGGTGGCGGGTTTCCGGAAGTATTTGCTGTTGAACTTGAAAGAAATATCGGTCTTCATTACTCTATCAGAAAAGCAGTAGAATCTTGCATGCCGGTTTACGCCGAATGTGCAGGTCTCATGTTTTTAGGAAGAACACTCAGGGTTGGGGAAAAAACTTATGCTATGGCGGGAGCTTTACCGCTAGATACGATCATGGAACCCAAGCCACAAGGACATGGGTATACATCATTTGAAACTTTACCTGGAAACCCGTGGTTCACCTCCGGCCTAAGCGTTAAGGGACATGAGTTTCATAATTCTCGAATAACCAACTTGGACCCGATGGTCAAGTTTGCATATAAAGTCCAGCGTGGTCAGGGTATAGATGGAATACATGATGGGATTATATATAAAGGAGTCTTGGCATCCTATAATCACCTTCATGCCTTAGGAACGCCTCAATGGGCAGAGAAATTAGTTGAATTAGCAACATCTTATAGTTTATTTCAAAATTCTATGACAGTTCAAGCTCAAAACAATATATAATTTACCAAAAAATGGGCTAGTCTCTTTTGTGAAAAATAAAGTATAATATTTATAGGATATTGAAAATAACTATCAGGGGGTAGCTATTATGTGCGATCAGCAGTTTCTAGTATTTAAAGAAGTTGCCGAGACAAGAAATATTACCCTTGCAGCTAAAAGGTTACACATGAGCCAACCAAGCATCAGTATTCAAATCCAGAATCTAGAAAATCAGTATGGTGCGAAGTTTTTCGAACGAACAAATAAAGGCGTAACCTTGACCCAAGCGGGTAAGATATTTTATCAGCATATTTGCCAGGTCATCCAGCTTATGAAAGAAGCCGGGGAAAAAATTGCAGACCTGACTGAGGATAAACGTGGGCTCATTCATGTTGGAGCTACTTTTACCATTGGAGAATATGTTTTACCACTTATCTTAGGTTATCTGAACAGAATACGACCGGACATCGATTTTAAAGTTAATATCGCCAACACGGAAACCATTGCCCAAGATGTCTTAGAGAAGCGCATTCACATCGGTTTAGTTGAAGGTCCTGTTCCTCAAAATCGTGAATTAGTTGTAGAAAATTTTTGGCAAGACGAACTTGTCGTAGTGGTGCCGTATCACCATCCCTGGAATAAGCGATCGAGTGTTACCATTGCAGAGTTGACAGTGGAACGGATGATTACGCGTGAGGTGGGCTCAGGAACTCGCAAAGTTATGGAAATAGCTTTAGAAGAGCGGGGCTTGGATCCTCAGCAGCTTAATATAACAATGGAACTAGGTAGTACTCAGGCTATCAAACAAGTAGTATGTTCTGGGCTGGGAATAACCATCATTTCTGCCCTGACCGTCGTCCAAGAGTGTAACCAGCAGATTTTAAAAGCACTTAAGATACAGGATTGCCCTGTCTACCGCCCTTTAAATATTCTCACGCATGCTCAAACCCTCCAAACCAAAGATGAGCGTTATTTTATTAATTTTTTGCATAGCAGGGAACAGCTTGCTGAGATACTTAAATCTAAGATCCACGACATTCTGTGCTAAAAGGCATATAGGAAGGCTAGCTTATGGATACAAATCATATAATCGGACTTGTGCAGATGGAGTCCACTGTAAGCAATACCCAAGGTAATCTGGAAAAAATACTTAGCATTGCAGAAGATGCCGTTGAACTTGGAGTAGATATCCTGTGTTTTCCGGAAATGGCCTTACATGGTTATAAGCCAAGTGAAGCATATAATCTTGCTGAACGACTTACGGGAACCAGTGTGCAAAAAATTTCAGAATGTGCTGTTAAGCTAGGCATTACCTTGCTAGTTGGAATGGCTGAAAAAGAAATAGGTGTTGAAAAACCCTATTTAACTCATTTTGTAGCCTTTGCAGACGGGGGAATTGGTGCTTACCGAAAAACTCATCTTGGCCAAAGTGAAGAAGAATACTTCTCACCGGGGCAAGAGTTTCCAATATTTGAATCACATGGAATACGCTTTGGTATTGGGCTCTGCTGGGATTGGCATTTTCCGGAGGTAGCAACCATTTATTCTCTTAAAGGTGCCGAAGTATTATTTGCTCCCCATGCTTCGCCTACAGTGATTGGCGACTGGAAAGAAATATGGTTACGTTATCTTAGTGCCAGAGCCTACGATAACTCAGTTTACCTTGGAGCTTTAGGTAAAAATGGTCTTGGTCAGGAATTCCAAGGCGGTGCTCTTGTACTAAACCCCAAAGGAGAAATAATTGCCGAAAGTTTTAGACAGCAAGAAGGTATCCTTACTTGCGAACTTTCTGCTGAACATATCAACATCTTGCGTGGACGTCAGCGGAGAACTATGAAAGAGATTTTCTTCCTGGCCCACAGAAGGAAAGAGCTTTATCGGGAGATTATCGAGCTAGATGTAAACTCAGGTGACCATCCAAAAGATGATTAGACCAATGTCGTTTGTTTTTATTTGATAGAGTTGATTTGAGGAAGATATTAAAGATGATATTATAAGTATGGAAAGAAGGTGGTTATGTGAAAAGATTAACATTAACATATATTGTCTTGTTTACTGCCATAATGGCTGCTTTTGCTGCTCCGGTCTTTGCCAATTCTGGTCCTGTATTCTGGCAAGGTTACCCGTCTTCAGATGTGATGGCTATAGAAGAAAACTCTCCCATTGTAATAGAGAACGAAAATCTCGTTTTCGATTTCTATGACATCGATAGTTTTTCTTATTCACTGAGAGGAAAGGTTACTGCTACCTATGAGATGCTTAACCCGACCCAAGAGACTAAAACGGTACAAATGGCTTTCCCTTTTGTCGGCAAGCTGGATAGTCTCTTAGCTAAAGAAATAGCTATCTCTGCGGATGGCCATGAACTGCCTTACGATATATATATAGGTGATGTGGTAAACAGTCATGGCAGTTCCTTTCAAAAGAAGGAAGAGGATGCAAGCTTTGATTTTGCCTCGATAATAAGTACCATCACAGATGAAACTTACAAGGCTGAGAATTTCGCTGAGAATGAGAAAGGCAAGCGTTATCTCATCGAAGTTAAACCAACTACCGACCAACGGATAAACTTTGCAGTTGATTTTAATTTTAATCCCGAAAAGACTAAAGTCCTGACAACAGGGTTCAATCGCTATGAAGGAGATGGCGTGAATACCAGAATCGCGGCTTGGTGTTACGAACCACGAACCTTAGAAATATTTGTCCTGGGTGAAGATGTTGACTTTGAAATTACTGGTTTTTCGGATGGGGAACTTGAGGATAAGACAGACTTGTTTACCTATCAATTATCTGAACAAGAGGTGGAAGTAAAACCTTATTTGCTGGATTACATAAAAAAGAACACCTATGTCCAAAACGATGATTCGATTATTAAAAAAGAATTAGATAAAAGCCAATCATATAATAACCAATTATATAACCTATACGCAAAGTCTCTAGACCAAACCTTCAGTAACAGGAGCGGTTATAGCTCAGAATATGATCTGATTGAAAAAGAGAATTACGAGCGAATCCTAACTCTAGTCTATACGGTAGAATTTCCACCGAACAGCACAAAAGAAGTCAGCGTCAGTTATCGCACCGCAGGTACGATGGATAATACCAAGACTGCTAAACCCCTCCACACCTATGATTATATACTTAATCCGGCGAAAAACTGGGGGGACTTTAAAAATTTGAATATCGAAATCATCACGCCTCAACAAGCCCCTTATGTTGTAGCAAGTAGTATTGAACTAGCTAGGGAAGAGAACGAAGATAACAAAGATAGCTATGTTTATACTGCGACCTTGGCAACGCTACCGGAGGATGATTTTACATTTACCATTTATTCTGCGGAGAAAATCACCCTGCTGGACAAGATTCAGGGAAGTCTGAACAAAAGTTTTGGATATTTCGCTCCCCTTGTAATTGGTGTAGTGGTACTAATAATCGTCGCATTTATTATCAAGGCTGCTCTTCGCCTAAGGAAGAACTATTAAAAAATAGAAAAAATAGAGTATTGTCACTCTAACGGGGAAAAATAAGATAAAAACAAGGAGTGACAATAAATGAGTGAAGCCAAAATTCCTCAGCCGATTTTCCCCGCTCAACATCAAGATAAACAACCAGGTCTGGAAACCTTGATGGATCCGAGGCCTATTTTTGAAAATACCAACTATCAACCGAGTGGTAAGCTACAGGATAAAGTCGCTCTTGTCAGTGGTGGCGACAGTGGAATAGGAAGAGCGGTTGCCATACTCTATGCCAAAGAGGGTGCGGATATCGTTATTCTCTATCTGGATGAACACGAAGATGCCAAGATAACTAAAAAGAGAATCGAAGAGCTTGGTCGTCGTTGTGTGGTAATAGCGGGAGATATCGGAGATGAGGAGTTCAGTCAGCAGGTTGTCCAGCAGACCATTCAAGACTTTGGTCACTTGGATATTCTAGTCAATAACGCTGGGGAAGAGCAGGCCCAGAATTCTATCCTGGATATTACAGCTCAGCAACTGGAACAAACTTTCCGGACAAATGTCTTCGGGATGTTCCACCTTACCAAGGCTGCACTTCCCCATCTCAAGCAGGGTGCTGTTATCATTAATACAGCTTCGGTAACAGCGTATAAGGGAAAAGCAACCCTAATTGATTATTCAGCATCAAAAGGTGCTGTAGTGACTTTTACCCGTTCCCTCTCGGAATCCCTGGTCAAACAAGGGGTCAGAGTAAATGGGGTAGCCCCCGGTCCAACCTGGACACCACTCATCCCTTCAGCTTATTCCGCTCAGGATGTCTCAACCTTTGGGAGTACCACCCCAATGCAACGTGCCGCTCAGCCTGTAGAACTGGCACCGGCATATCTGTTCCTAGCCTCTAATGACAATTCTTATATGTCTGGGCAAATTGTGCATGTCAATGGAGGAACGATTATTAATACTTAAGGATTAGCCTTTTGTGGGGCTGTTGCAAAACACTTATAAAGGTCTCAGTAATATATAGCCGCTTTCGGCAGATTGCGCCGTCCGTGGCGCAAACAGCCGCGCTCCGCATCCTACTGCACTTGACGCTGGCTATATATTACTGAAACTAACCGTTTTGCAACAGCCCCTTTATTGAGATTTATAAGAACAATGCTTGACAAGTGAAATAATGTACTATATTATTATATCTAACCGATATATATCTAAAATATATATTATAATAATACATATAGCTTACCGTAGTATATAAACATTAAACAGATAAAAAAATAGGGGGTAAACTATGCTAGAGTATATCATTTTAGGATTCCTAATGCATAAAGAATTGACGGGCTATGACCTCAAACAGTGCATGTTAAACAGTACATCTAATTTTTTTGATGCTAGTTTTGGAAGTATCTATCCAGCCCTGAAAAAGATGGAGGATAAGGGACTTGTTAGCTCCAACGAAGTGGTCGAAGGGGGTAAATATAAAAAGCGCTATGCTATCACCCGGACAGGCGAAGCAGACTTTTGGACTTGGTTAGAGCAGGAGATCGATTTTTCCAAGACAAAGCCTGATCATCTTATAAAAGTATTCTTTTACGGGTTTTTGCCTAAAGACAAGGCTGTACATAACCTCCATAAGTTCATCGAAAGAGTCGAGCAAGTTCACAACCGACTAGCCGAACATGAAAAGCAAGTAAAGATACATGCTGATACCTACCAATATTCTACTTTGGTATTCGGGATGGATTACTATACTTTGATTATCAATTGGAGTAAAAGTTTGTTACAAGAATTAGAAAAATAACACTAGACCAAACCGAGCAAGTTAATGTTTTTAGGAGGAGAAGGATATGAAAATAACAGTTCTAAACGGAAGTCCCAAAGGGGAAGAGAGCGGGACGGTATATTTTGTTAAGTATATTCAAAAGAAGTATCCCCAACATGAATATGAGTATTTTAATGTGGCCCAAGCAATCAAAAAGATTGAGAATGACCCTCAAGAATTTGACCGAGTGATTGAGAGTGTGAAAAATTCGGATGGAGTAATTTGGTCTTTTCCTCTCTATGTATTCTTGGTTCATGCTAGTTATAAAAGATTTATTGAGCTGATTTGGGAGCGGAGGGTGGAGAATATATTCCGGGATAAATATGTTGTGTCAGTAGCAACTTCAATTCACTTCTTCGACCATACCGCAATCAACTATATGCACTCCATCAGTGATGATCTCAATATGAGGTATATCGATTTTTTCTCTGCCGACATGACGGATTTGACAAAGGAAGACAGGAGAAAGGATTTACTCCAATTTGCTCACAATTTTTTCGAGCAGATGGAACAAAAGAGAAAGACCATTAAGTCCTATCTACCCATCATAGTTGACATCAAAGAATATATTCCTACGGAGGTTAGAGCTCCACTTGATACAAAGGGACAGAGATTCGTAATCGTCACGGATGCTATGGATCAGGATAAAAATATTGGCAGGATGGTGAAAAGATTTCAAGAGTATACCCAAGCAGACTTAGTAGACCTATCTGCGCTTAAGATCAATGGAGGATGTACAGGATGTATTCACTGTGGCTTTGATAATGAATGTATTTACGGTGAAAACGATGATGTTAAGAAAACCTATGAGAAACTAAAACAATATGATATCTTGGTATTTGCGGGGACTATAAAAGATAGATTCCTGTCAGCTCGTTGGAAAACTTTTATCGACCGCAGATTCTACATCACACATCAGCCGCATTTCTCAGGAAAACAGCTAGCCTATCTGATCTCAGGGCCAATAAGTCAGACTCACAACATAAGAGAGGTACTGCAAGCCAATGCAGAATTCGATGAAGTTAATCTGGCAGGCATTCTCTCAGATGAATCCGCAAGCGCATTGGAAATCGATGAAAGAATGAAAGCCTTAGCCCAAAACTTGGTCGAATACTCCCTGCAAGGCTATATTCGACCCCAAACCTTCCTAGGAATAGGTGGTATGAAGATATTCAGAGATGTTATCTGGGGAAGGTTGAGGATGGTCTTTCAATCAGATCATCGCTACTACAAAAAGCATGGAAAATATGATTTTCCGCAAAAGGATTTTGGTACAAGAGTACTGAATGCTATCATGATTCCAATAACGAAGATTCCGTCAGTGAAAAAAAGCATCCAAAGAGATATGAAGAAACACATGATTAGTGCGAATCAGCAAGTTTTGAGGAGTAAATAAAATTCTGCAGTTGAAATAACTCATGGGCCATATAGTCAGTGAAAAGATTTAGACAGGTTGCAGTTCATTTAGTTCATAGCAGCCTGTCTATGTTATTAATTTATACAATTCATGATGCTATCAATAAAACTAATTCATAAAATGAAAATATTGACAAAGAAACATAACGGTTATACTATTTGACTATAAGTTTAATTTAAGTCAAATAGTATATGAGGTGACATAATGCCTAAAACATTTTCTGAAAGCGAACGAGAGTATATCAAACAAAGGCTTAAGGAAGAGGCGAAGCTTTGTCTTACTCAGTTTGGAGTACGCAAGACAACGGTTGATGAGCTTGTCAAAAGAGTAAAGATACCCAAAGGGACGTTTTATCTCTTTTATGAGTCCAAGGAGCTTCTACTTTTTGAAGTGTTCTTGGCATTTCATGATGAAATCCAGGCTAAATTAATCTCCGATATCACAGCCTTAAATGGAGAGTTGGATGCCCAAAAGTTTACCCAGCTTATCTGGGGTCTTTACAAAATGGTGGAAGAGTCCTTTATGCTTCAATTTCTGACCAATGGCGAGATGGAACTACTAATCCGTAAGCTGCCGCCGGAAGTAGCAAAGATTCATACCGAAAAAGATGACTTCAGCGTAGAAAAATTAATATCCTTAGTGCCTAAGATGAAGAATGTAGACGGCAAAGCGTTCAGTGCGGCTTTAAGAGGAATCTTTTTAGCCATGCTGTATAAACACGAAATCGGAGAAGAAATTTTCAATGACGCTTTGAAAATCATGATACATGGTGTCGTTATCCAAATGTTCGAAGGAGAAGCATGATGATTAGTGTGAAGGATTTATATTTCAGCTATACCAAGAAGCCATTTATCGAACAAGTTAATTTTGAGGTCGAATCCGGTGAAATCTTCGGCTTTTTAGGTCCATCGGGTGCAGGCAAAAGCACCCTGCAAAAAATCCTGACAGGACTCATCACTACCTATAGCGGTAGTGTAAAGGTCAATGGCACCGAGGTCAAACAGCGCAAGAACAGCTTTTATGAACAAATAGGGGTGGACTTTGAATTTCCGAGCTTATATGAAAAGTTGACAGGCAGAGCGAATTTGAGATTCTTTAATTCCCTATATCAAAAGCAAGGTGATGTAGAAACTCTTCTTGCTAGTGTCGGGCTTTTAGCTGATGCTGATAAAAAGGTTGCAGACTATTCCAAGGGGATGAAATCAAGACTTAATTTTATCAAAGCTATATTACATGATCCAGACATCTTATTTCTCGATGAGCCCACTTCGGGGCTTGATCCGTCTAATGCCAGGCTGATGAAAGACATGATATTAAAAGAAAAAGCTAAGGGTAAAACCATCATACTGACCACTCATAATATGTTCGATGCCACTGAACTTTGTGACCGTGTGGCCTTCATCGTAGACGGGAAGATAAAGGCCTTGGACGCGCCGCACAACCTGATTATGTCCAAGGGTGCCACGAAAATAACCTACACCTATGCCCAAAACGGGAAGGAAAAGATAGAGCATATTTCTCTACGTAAAACCAGTGAAGATGAGTTGTTATCTAGACTACTCAAGGACAATCAGCTCTTGTCCATTCATAGCAGTGAACCTACCTTAAACGATATTTTCGTAGAACTAACAGGGAGGCATCTGCAATGAGGATTAAGGCGCTGCTTAAAGGCGATATCAGTTTCCAGTATAAGTACGGATTTTATTTTCTATATATCTTCTTTTCGGCAATTTATATCGGACTTCTTTTTACCTTACCTGAAAGCTGGAGGGGAGAGGCAGCCCTACTGATGATTTTTACTGATCCAGCGGCTCTGGGGCTTTACTTTATGGGAGCCATCATCCTTTTGGAAAAAAGTGAAAGGGTACTGGATAGCATCGCGATCTCTCCTGTAAAGCCTGTGGAATATGTACTCTCCAAACTTTTATCCATTAGCATAATATCTACAGTGGTCGGGATTCTAATCGGTATGGCCGGAGGGGTAATATCAAATGTGTTTTATTTTTGCGCAGGGGTGTTTCTTGGCTCCTTCCTTTTCTCCGCCGTAGGACTTATTATCGCAGCCAATATTCCCACCCTCAATGCCTTTATTATCGCTACCATACCAGCCTCGTTCTTTATTAGTGTTCCGGCCATCGCTTATTTATTTGGTGTTAAGAAAGCTTGGATGATTCTTCACCCGGGTGTCAGCATGATAGAACTGTGTACCAGTGGGCAGAATGCCCTGCCGGCTTTGTTGGTATTGATAGCATGGACTGCTCTACTCTTCCTATTATCTAGTCAGGTTGTCCGAAGAATGCTCCTGTCAGTAGGAGGTGTTAAGTTATGAGGCGGTCTTTAAGGCAATCCTTTGGTATATTTATCAGTCAGATAACCAAGGACAGTATGCTCTTGGTTGTTTGTATCGCGCCCATACTAGCAGCTTGTTTTTTTCGCTTCGGGATTCCAATTATTGAACAGCAACTGACGGTGTATCTTCATGAGCCAACGATTTTGACTCCATACTATCTGCTTTTTGACTTATTTCTTAGCATGTTGACCCCATATATGTTTTGTTTTGCTTCGGCCATGGTGATGCTGACAGAATACGATGAAAACATGACAAGCTACCTTGCAGTTACCCCTATTGGTAAAAAGGGATATATGGTCTCGCGTTTGGTATTTCCCGCCGCGATTTCTTTCTTAGGATCGGTACTGTTGCTCCTGTATTTCTCACTGACTGAGTGGTCTATGACAATGATCGTACTAATGTGTCTATTGACGAGCCTTGCGAGCATCGCAGTTGCACTCTTAGTTTTTTCGGTATCCCATAACCGAGTAGAAGGGGTGGCCATGTCCAAACTGTCCGGTCTTATGATGCTGGGGCTGCCCGTGCCTTTTTTTGTGCTTTCTAGCGCGCAATACCTTTTTGCGTTTTTACCGTCGTTTTGGATAGCGAAGCTTAGCCTTGAACAAGATCTTTTGTATTTTATTCCCGCACTTCTGACCTCCCTAATATGGATATGGCTTTTATATAGAAAGTTTGAGAGAAAGCTGTAACGAACCACTAATTTTTCGGATATATGTTTTGAGGAGGTGAATGGATGCCGGATATCGAGCAGATATATAACGAATATGCCAGACAAGTATATAAATATTTGTTCAGCCTTTGTCACAATGAGCAAATGGCAGAAGAGTTAATGCAAGAAACTTTTTATCGTGCCATCAAGTCTCTACAGACCTATGATGGAACATGCAAAATCTATGTATGGCTTTGTCAGATAGCGAAGCATATTTGGTATCAAGAGCTTGCCAAAAGTAAAAAAGCTCAAACTACAGAATTGTCGACGGACATTCCTTCAGCAAAGCATTCTATAGAAGAGAACTTAATCCTGGGTGAAGAAAAAATGAACTTATTTAAAGAATTACATAGGTTGGATGAACCCATGAGAGAAGTGATGTATCTTCGTCTCACAGGGGAATTCAACTTTCGAGAAATTGGAGAGATTCTAGGTAGAGACGAAACATGGGCACGGGTAACTTTTTACAGAGGCAAACAAAAAATCATGAGAGGGAGAATATAATGAAGTGTGATATCATTAAAGATTTATTGCCATTGTATATTGAAGGCCTTACTAGCAAGGATAGTAATGAAGAAATAGAAAAACACTTGGAGAGTTGTGAGGAATGCAGAACTTTTTTTCAGGAGATGTCCGGTGAAATCGAGGAGAAATTGTCAGTTTCCACAGATATCCAAGAACTTGATTATCTAAAAAAAGTTCGCAAAAGAAATTTGCGAACGGTAGCCTTGACTTCAGGCAGCGTTGTAGTTGTCCTGCTCATTTTAGTAAGTCTGTTTGCGTTTGGGTTTTCAGTATCCTCCAAGGATATGGATATGACATATCAGATAACAGATAATAGGTTGGAAATGGATTTCCAACTCAAAAATGGACATGATTTAACTCGGCGTTCTATAGAACCAGAATTTATTTATGATGATGATCAAAAGGTAATCGGAATAGAACATCGTTATAAACCTGTATGGGTATTCAATAATCCTTTTGATGATGTAGGGACCAAATTTTCATTAGGGATAGAAATACCTAATGAGGAGGAACAAGAACAATACACCAGTACAATAATTATTGAATACTCGGACAAGATAGTAAAATTTGTGAATGGTAAATTAGTTGAGTGATTTAACAGTCCCAAACAGACTCAAAAAATGTGGGGGAACCGGACTCTCATAATGCACATCTTCTTCAGTTGTCGGATGCTTAAAGGCTAGGATGTGGGCATGGAGTCCCAAACGGTTAATGGGGCTCTTTGCCCCTCCGTACTTTATATCCCCTATAACGCTATGTCCTATGTCTTGCATATGGACACGTATTTGATTCTTGCGGCCGGTCTCCAGTTTTACTTCTAATAAAGAGTATAATTTACTCCTTTTTAATACCTTATAATGGGTTACAGCTTTTTGGCCATCATTAGGAGTACTACTAGAGTACATTCTAAGTGCTTTATTCTCATTTAACCAAGAAGTGATGGTTCCTTGATTGTCGGTTACCGAACCTTCGACCACTGCTATATAATTTCGATCTAGTACAACGTCCTTCCAAGCATTTTGGAGGGATTTCTTTATTTCTTCACTTTTGGCAAACATCATTACTCCAGAAGTACCTCTATCTAAGCGATGTACAACAAAAATGCGATTGTTTTTATTTCTCTTCTTTATATGTTCACTCAAAATATTATAGGCAGTTAGTTCTTTTTCTTGGACGGTAGCAATGGAAAGCATCCCAGCAGGCTTATCTATCACAATAAGGTGGTCATCTTCAAACAAAATCTTTAACCCCTTAGGCTTAGTTTTATCATGGGCTTTAGTCCAATTTACAAAAACTTGTTGACCGGGCAACAGTGCATAGTTAAATAGGGTTGTCACTTCACCGTCTACAGAAATCTGACGATGTGCCAGAAGAGATTTAATACTGCTTCGACCTTTCTCCGGCATCTGGGCAATAAGGAATTTTAACAACTCACTTCCTTCAACTACTGTAAGGATAGTCTGCTTGTCTGTCCTTGGTTTAGCAAGTGGTTTTTTAAAAGTCTTAGTGATGGGTTTAGGAGTTGACTTATTACTACTAAACCTAGAGGACAATTTAGCATTTGGCTGATTTGTAGGCTTAGTAGTGGGCTTAGTGCTTGCTTTAGCAATTGACTTATTTGCTGAGTTAGTACTTGGCTTAGTGCTTGAGTTTGTGGTTGCCCTAGTATTTATCTTACTATTAGTCTTCGTGGCGGGCTTAGAACGTCTTGTTTTCATCTTCTACCCCTTATAGATAGTATTATTTTATTATCATATTTATATATTCTCTACTTTAACATACTTAATGCAAGAAGTAGTTAAAA
>JAGXFZ010000127.1 GCA_024637055.1 Gracilibacter sp.
ACATGTTGATATCTGGACGGGTACTTTTGATATAGATAGTTTTGAGGATCTTATAGATTCAGCTCTTCAAGGAGAGAAAGCTATCTTGATATCAGATAAAACAACGAAGACAACTGAAGTTGTGCCACTGGCCGAAAAAGGAAAACTAAGGGTAAGCGAGAATATCATGTATGGCTGTGATAATTTTTGCGCCTATTGCATAGTTCCGTATGTACGTGGAAGAGAGAGAAGTAGACCACTAAAAGATATCGTGAATGAGATTAAGGATTTGGTCGATAGCGGGAGTAAAGAAGTGACACTTCTTGGGCAGAATGTTAACTCCTATGGTAAGCAGGATGGTTTCGGTTATGATTTTGCGGATTTGTTGGCTGAGATAGATAAAGTTGAAGGTATTCAAAGAATAAGATTCATGACTTCTCATCCTAAGGATTTAAGTAATAAACTAATCACAACCGTCGCTCAAAGCCAGAATATCTGTGAGCAATTCCATCTTCCTTTTCAAGCAGGTAGTAATAAAATACTTGAAACTATGAATCGGAAATATACCAGAGAGTACTACCTAGAAAAAGTAAAGAGCATTCTGCAAGAAATTCCTCATGCTAGAATTAGTACAGATATCATAGTTGGTTTCCCTGGAGAAACTGAGGAAGATTTTGAACAAACTCTTGATATGGTGAACAGCGTGCACTTTGCCCAAGCCTATACCTTTATGTTTTCCAAAAGATCAGGTACAGTCGCGGCCGACCTACCGGACCAGATTCTTTTGGAAATAAAAAAACACCGTTTACAGAGGCTGATTGAACTCCAAAACTCTAGGAGTCTTGCCTGGAGACAACAAATGATCGGTAAGAGTTATGATATTTTAGTCGAAGGAACCAGTAAGACGGATCAAAAACAGTTAACCGGAAGAACTAGAGGTAATGAAGTAGCAGTTTTTGAAGGAAATGAAGATCAGATTGGGAAAATCGTTAAAGTAAAAATTATCTCAGCCAATTCTTGGACTCTTTATGGACAATTTGAAGGATTATTATAATTTTTGTTGAATTGTTTATAAGTTAGTATTCTTAATAAGGAGGACACCACATTGAATTCAGAAATCTATATAAAAGCTACTGAACTCGCTAAAGCTATCGCTGAAAGCCCTGAGGCTGTACAATTACAGAAAGCGGAGCATGAGATTCGCCAAGATAAAGTTGCAAATAACTTAACTGAAAGATGGAAGAAAGTCTATGAAAGAATTACTGAAGTACAAAATAATGGTCAAGAATTAACTGAACAAGATGAAAAAGCAATCGAATTCATTGAAGCTAAAGTAGAAAATCATCCGTTAATTCTAGAATTCATAGATGCCCATGGAAAATTCGCTCAAATGTTGGAAGAAGTCAACGGAGTCCTATCTGGAGCGCTTGACTTTGATAATAATGAACAGACAGGTGGGTGTATTACATGCCCTTCTAAAGCGCAATGTGATGCAGACCCCGATAGCTGTGGTTGAGAGAAATAATAAAGACACTAAAAATATAGGCCTATATAATAACTAAGAGCAATAAGCTCTTTATTTTTTAACAATCTGTTTAGGAGTTATGCTATGTCTACACCGATGCTCCAGCAATATTATGAAATAAAAAATAGAGTCCCGGATGCTATCCTTTTCTTCAGAATGGGTGATTTCTATGAGATGTTTGGCCAGGATGCAGAAGTAGCTGCACCTGTGCTGGAAATAGTACTTACCGCCCGTGATGCAGGCAAAGGTTCTAAGATTCCTATGTGCGGGATTCCTCACCATGCAGTGGATGCTTATTTAGGAAAACTGGTATCAGCAGGGTATAAAGTTGGAATCTGTGAACAGATAGAAGATGCTCAAGCCAGTAAAGGAATCGTTAAAAGAGATATCGTCAGAATAGTAACCCCTGGGACTATAGATACTATTAATACAGAAACTAAAAATAATTACTTAGCCTGTATTACCAAGGAAAAAGAATGGGGATTAGCATATATAGATATAACGACCGGGGATTTTAGAATCGCTCAGACTCCTTCATTACAGGATCTCTTGGCTGAATTAAACCGCATAGAGCCAGCCGAGCTCTTACTATCTCAAGAGATGATGACTGCGGTATCCAAACTTTTTCCCCAGTTCTATCTAACCACGATCGATAAAACATGTTTCAGGAACAAGAATGAATTACTAGCTAAATTTCAAGAGCAAACACAATTATTGGAAGATTTACCGGTCGCTTGCAAAGCCGCGACAGCCCTTTGGCTTTATGTTAAAACGAATATACCTAACTCTGAACAAGATCATATTATAAACATTTCTACTTGTCAGCAACAAAGCCTAATGACCTTGGATAACTGGACAAGGAGAAACCTGGAACTGGTAGATTCTCTGCGAGACAAAAATGATAAGGGCACCTTATTCTCAGTCCTTAATTTGACCAAAACGGCTTTTGGTGGACGTTTGTTAAGGAATTGGATTCAACAGCCGCTGATTAGCGAAGTTTCTATCGGGGAGCGATTAGCTAATGTGGAGGAATTGACTCTGAACACATTCTTACGCCAGGACCTTCAAAAAGCCTTAACTAAGGTATATGATTTGGAACGTCTCTTAGGGAAGTTATCCTATGGTAAAGCTAACGCTAGGGATATCTTGGCTATGGCCCAAACGCTATCCTGCTTAGAGGGTATCAGGGGGATCATTAAAGATAATAATTCGCTCAGACTGGAAAAATATCTTAATCTACTTTCAGGCCTAGATAGTCTGGCCCAAGAACTCACTCTAGCTATTAATCCTGAGGCACCTCTTAGCTCTAAAGACGGAAATATAATTCAAAGCGGTTACTCTCAAGAAATCGATGATTTACGTGCTATATCTTCAGGTGGTAGGGAATGGATAGCTAGATTGGAGAACCAAGAGCGAGAGAGAACAAAAATACGTTCCCTAAAAATAAGTTATAACAAAGTATTCGGTTATTATATAGAAATCACCAATGCTAATGCTCACTTGGTACCTGAAGACTATCAACGCAAACAGACCCTCGTTAACGCTGAAAGATTTATTACTCCAGACCTGAAAGAATATGAACAAAGAATCTTGACCGCTCAAGATGAGCTTAATACGCTAGAATATGAAATCTTTTCTACCCTAAGGGATGAATTATTATCTCTTTCCCCAAGAATAATGGAAGCATCTCAGGCCCTGGCGGAGATTGATGTTTTCGTCTCTTTGGCAGAAGTCGCTATCCAAAACAACTATATTAAACCCGAAATAAGTAATGATGGTGCAATCGATATAAGTGAAGGAAGACACCCAGTTGTTGAAAAGTTGAGTGCAAGCCAATCCTTCGTACCCAATGATACCCAACTGACGACGAATAAACATCTCGCCTTAATCACTGGACCAAATATGGCAGGCAAATCCACCTATCTACGACAGGTCGCGCTCATCGTTCTTATGGCTCAAATAGGTAGTTTTGTACCTGCTCAAAAAGCTTCTATTTCTCTTGTAGATCGGATTTTTACCAGGGTAGGAGCTTCAGACAATCTAGCCTCAGGTCAAAGTACTTTTATGGTTGAAATGACTGAAGTCTCTCATATACTGAGTAATGCTACAAATAACAGTTTAATAATTCTGGATGAGGTGGGAAGAGGAACAGCCACTTTTGACGGTCTAAGTTTAGCTTGGGCTATCACGGAGTTTCTAGTAGAGAATCCTTCACTTAAAGCCAAGACGCTATTTGCTACCCACTATCATGAATTAACGCAGTTAGAAGATATGTATCCCCAAGTATTTAACCTTCATGTTGCTGTCCGAGACCAAGAAGAAAATATAGTTTTTCTCCATAAGATTCTCCCGGGCAAAGTCGATAAAAGTTATGGCTTATATGTCGCCAAGATAGCAGGACTTCCATTACCGATCTTAAAGCGGGCTGCTATCATCCTTGGTGAATTAGAAGATACTTCTACCCAAAGAAATCTACAAGAAATCAAGACCGAATTACTCCAACCTTCACTGTTCCCCGTACCTAAGACACATCCTCTCATAGATGAGATTGCCAAACTTGACGTTGACAGCTTAACGCCGCGCCAAGCATTAGAATATCTATACGATTTGACTTACAGAGTGCATTCGTCGCAGGTGATATAAATTATAAGTGGGAGCTACGCAGCAAGTGCTGTCCGGAAATAGGTTCGGTTAATGCATGTGAGAGCTGCACTGCAACAAGCACTTTTCGGCAATTGCGACTTCCTGTCGCAAACTGCCGCGCTCCGCAATCCATGCTCCGCTTGTCGCGCATGTTGCAGTGCAGCTACCCTACTTGCAAGAACTGCGGCGCGGTGAACGAGCAATCACAAATATGAGCCTTTCATAAACAATGATCTTAAAACCGTTAGGGGGGCAATACATGAGTTATAAACTGGGCATCGATGTCGGTGGCACATTTACTGATGCTGTCTTGATTAGAGATAACGAAGTACAGAACAAAGGTAAGATACCAACCGATAAAGAGAATTTACTAGAGACTATTATTCGTGCTACTGATCTACTCGATATCTCTAACCGGGAAATTGAACAGATCACAATAAGTACAACTTTAGTCACGAATGCCATTCTGCAAAACCATCTGCCCAACGTTAACCTCGTCCTATTCCCAGGATCAGGTATGAAACTTTCTTCTCTTCCATGGCCTGTGGACTACAAAGTTCTCTCAGGTGAATTGGATTTTAGAGGAAGGGAAGTTAGCCCTCCTAATAAGAAAGAATGGCTCCAACTTGTAGAGCAACTTAAATCTTCTCCAGAGCAGGGAATAGCTATCAGTGGCAAGTTCTCTCATAGAAATAACATTCATGAAGCACAGCTAGCTTCGTATTTGGAAAAAGAGCTACCTCAAGCAAATATCGCCTTAGGAAGCCAATTAGGGCAAACAAACTTCTATAGGCGGAGTCTGACTACATATCTCAATCTAGCCAGCCAAAGACTATTTTTGGAATTTGCCTCTCAGCTTAGATCGGCTATGGCTGCCCGTAGTTGTAAAGCTCCGGTCAGAGTCTTAAAAGCTGATGGGGGAGTGCTACCGTTAGACAAAATCAGACCTGTGGAATCCATTTACTCTGGACCGGCAGCCAGCGTCCTAGGAGCACTTGCCCAAAGCAATTCCGAAGATTCTTACGTAGTCGTCGATATCGGGGGAACGACTACAGATATTGGTCTTGTATTATCAGGATCACCTTTGATCAGTGCCCATGGGGCAAGAATAGGCTCATTCCTAACCAATGTTCGTTCCTTAGCTGTAAGATCAGTACCTATTGGTGGAGATTCAGCAGTGGTAATGGAAAATGGTCAAATAAGTTTGGCAAGTTATAGACTTGGTCCTGCTTATTGCATTGGGGGGAGTAATCCGACTCCAACTGATGCCCTACGCTATCTTAACTTAACAGACTACGGCAGTTATGCTAAAGCTGAAAAAGCTATTGCTGGTCTACTGCCGGAAAACAAACGTCAACCTCAGGATATCAGAGAAACAGCTGAGAAAATTGTAAGTATCATGGTTGATCGGATTTCCAGAGCCATCGAGGAGCTTCAGCAAGAATGGAAAGATGAACCGGCCTATAAGATATGGGAAGTCTTGCACCAAAATGACGATTTGGAGTTCTACATCCAACTCAGTGGTGGGGGATCATCTGGTATCTCCAAAGCCTTGTCTGAGCGCATGAATGCTAAGACTGTCCTAATGGACTTCTCCGAAGTCTCAAATGCAATCGGAGCTGCTATGGCCAAACCGACCTTCTCCTGGACATTGAACTTGGACACTTATCTCGGCAGATACAGGATCGAAGAGACAGGAGAGCAGGGGAAATGGAACGGGTCTAAGAAACCCCATAAAGAAGTGGAACAGTTTCTTAAAGATTTAGCCTACCGCCAAGCTGAAACTATGGGGATTGAAGTAAATTCCCTTCAACAAGAACAATTTGACTATTTTCCTCTTGTAGAGAGTTATCATACAGTTGGACAAATCGTCAGGGGTGGAATGCATGTGACTCCTGGTGTTGTAGGGAGGATAGTAAAATGAAGAAAACCGGCATAATCTTTTTCCCAGCCTTTGATTGGTCCTTAGGGGAATCGCACCCAGAAAGAGAAGAACGTCTTCTCTATACCCAAGAACAGATATTTGAAGAAGGAATTATGGACCTTCCTCAAGTTAAGCAGTATTCTCCTGGAGTAGCCGGCCTCTTCGAGGTAATGCTTACCCAGGCTGTTTTTCCCCATCCTCATCGACATAAATTAGATGCTCACCTTATTGCCGTAGGCAGTTCTATGGTTTTAAGTAAGGCTCTGATGAATAAAGAAATCTCCAACGGATTTGCTATGGTCCGTCCACCTGGACACCATTCTGGGGCAACCGTATGGGGAAACAGGGGCTTTTGTACTCTGAACAATGAAGCTATCCTAGTCAATAACCTTAGGTCTCAGTATGGGATAAAGAAAGTGGCCATAATCGATACCGATGTTCACCATGGAGATGGCACCCAAGATGTCTTTTATCATGACCCGAATGTTCTCTGTATTTCCATCCATCAAGATGGTCGTACCATCTTTCCGGGAACGGGCTTCACGGATGAACAGGGGGGACCAAATGCCTGGAAAACGACGGTCAATATCCCACTCATACCTGGAGTAGGAGACGAAGGGTTTTTATATGCTTTAGAGAATTGGATACTTCCTCGGGTAAACGAGTTTAAACCAGATATTATTATTAATTCTGCAGGGCAGGATAACCATTTTACTGACCCTATAGGATCCATGAATTGCACTGCCAGAGGATATGGTAAAATTACTGACATGATTAAGCCTGACCTGGCAGTCTTGGAAGGTGGGTATTCCATAGAAGGAGCTTTACCCTATATCAATATGGCGATCTTTCTAGCTTTAGCCGGTGAGGACTATTCAGGAGTGATAGAACCTCATAAACCTACACGTAGTGAAATCGGAGGAGAAACGTTTAGAACTTATCTGGCAAAGCTAAAACAGCAACATGATAATATACAACCTGATTGGATTATCAGGCGTGAATCCTTTCTTCCAACCGGAGATTGGGTATATCTAGAAAAAAATGTATTTTATGATACAGATTGGTTTCAGGAAAACCGTAAAGAATATATCCGCAAATGTGATAGCTGTGGTGGTACTATCCTTATGCTTTCTCAAAATCTCACAACTTTTGAGAAGGCTACATTAGTAAGGATACCTTTCCAAGCCTGTGATAGCTGTGAACAGGCGGGATATGACTTGGTAGAGCAGTTCAAAAAAGGCGAGAAAAATTTATTGCTCCAAAATCAACTTAGAAACCAAGTCCATATGTGGAGCCAAGGTGAGGAAGTGAAACTATTTGAATCCTAAGATTAAGATCCTTGATCAACATTGTGTTAACCAGATAGCTGCTGGTGAAGTAATTGAAAGACCACTGTCTGTAATCAAAGAATTGGTAGAGAATTCTTTAGATGCTTTGGCTAACAAAATTGAAATAACTGTAGAAGGCAGAGGCACCACATTAATTAGGATAAAAGACGATGGCATCGGGATTACACCTGAAGACTTAGCCTTAGCCATCAAGCCTCATGCCACCAGCAAGATAGATAAGATTCAAGACCTAGATAGCCTAAGCACTCTAGGATTCAGAGGAGAAGCGTTAGCTAGTATTGCTTCAGTATCTAAATTGAGTATAGTTTCTAGAACCCAGGATCAGATTGCTGCAACAGAAATGAGATTAGAAGGTGGACAGGTACAATCTTTCTCAGAAACCGGCAGCCCCTATGGCACATCGGTAACAGTTGAAGATTTATTCTTCAATACCCCTGCACGCTTAAAGTTTTTAAGTTCAGATGCGACTGAATTCGGACTGATTTCCGATATGGTGGGTAGGCTTGCTTTAGCTCGGCCCGATATTGCTTTTTCGCTCAGACGTCCTAATAATCTTGTCTTTAATACTCCAGGAACAGGCGATCTCTTACAGGCTATAGCCTCTGTCGTTGGAAATGATATCGCTCGCAAGTTAATCCCTATTGCGTATAGCGAAGGAAATTTAAGCATTTCAGGCTACATAAGTCCTCCGGACTTTTCCAGATCTTCTAGACATGGGATAACTTTTATAGTCAATGGAAGAGTTATCCGCTCTAAACTTCTTAATTCCGCTTTAAAAAGCGGCTATCACACTCTTTTGCCTGCCAATATGTACCCTACCGCAGTTATTAATCTCTCGTTACCTCCTGACGAATATGATGTCAATGTTCATCCATCTAAACTGGAAATAAAGTTCAAATCTGAAAAAAAACTTAGCCAAGTATTAACGGGTATAGTCCGCAAGACTCTTCTTTCAAGCAAACCATTAAGCAGACTGACCTTAGTTTCAGAAGAACAGGGACCTTACACTCACAATAAAAAGTCAGATTTGCCTGGTCCTATGAAGTCTAATAGCTGGGAACAGATTAGAATGCAATACAGTTCTAAGTCTAAGTACAACGCTAAGACAGACGAAGACGAAAACCCAAAGCCAAGTGAAGCCAGTAAAACTGATTCAATTCCAGAAGTAACTAACGTTTACAAACTTCGTACAGAACTAAATGCTGATAACATTGAAACTACACCTACCCTTATCAACCAGGAAGATGATAAAAACTCCTTTTTCCTCGATTTAAGACCAATCGGACAATTATTCAATACTTATATCCTGACTACGGATGAAAAAGGCTTATATATAATTGATCAGCATGCTGCCCATGAACGCATCAGATACGAATACATTCTAGATATTTACAAGACCACGGAGACCGTCAGTCAGATACTTCTACTTCCTGAAACAGTCAATCTGACAGTACAAGAAGAACAGATTGTATTAGCCCATTTTGATGAACTTTATAATCTGGGCTTTATCCTGGAACACTTTGGTGAACGAACATACTTCCTCAGAGGAGTGCCTATTCTCAATAATCTTGAAGCTCCTGAAAAGATGTTTAGAATGTTTATTGATGAAATTATTAACAATCCGTTTCCACCATCACCGGAAAAACTCATTGAAAAATGGATATTCGTCCTTGCTTGTCGCTCATCTATCAAAGCTAATGCCAGACTCTCCCTTTTAGAGATGGAAGAGCTACTCATGAAGCTAGGCAATACGAATAATCCTTATTCCTGTCCCCATGGACGTCCAACAATTATCGAAATCTCCAAGAAGGAACTTGATTCCAAATTCAGCAGATAGTTTATACCGATAACCCAGTTAACATAATATTTTGGACTTTTGGCCAAATTGTCCAGAATTGACTAAGGGGCAGGGGATTAACACCACTACCGCATTCCACAGTGAAACCAGGCCTGCGCCAATCCTGAATGAACCAATCTTTATACCCTGCGTTACTTTCCACATAACGGATTGCACGGTAGCCACTTGCTTTTTGAAGTTTTTTGACAATCTCAGCGGATTCGGGTGGTTCCATCTTTTCATATCCCCAATATATCTCTCCTCCCTGAGTGTGGAAGGCCATAACAAGGCTAAAATCATGTTCCTTGGTGAAACTGGCCATAGCCTGGGCCTCTGGTTCAGATAAAGGTCTGGGACCTGGGTAGTTTAAAGGAGCAGGACCTTTTGTTTCGCGGCGATTAAACTCCTTTTGCCAGTGGGCAGGAAACTGATCGTTGAGGTCAACCCCACGGATATTCGCTTTCCATTTGCGGAAATTGGTTGACCCGCCATTAGCCTGGAGAATATCTCTATAAAAAGGATTTTTGTCTACTAAAAAACCGTTCTGAACTAATTCGACACCATCAGGATTAACCATTGGTACCAACCACAGGGAGGTTTCTCTAAATAGTTGTGGAATATTATAGTTACCAATCTTACCGTTCTCTCTATTATTTCGTAGATAATTCTCGATAAAGAACATTATGAATAGGGTAGTAATCCATTCATTGGCATGAAAAGCACCATTATAATGCACTTGCCTAGGACCAACACCTAGTCTAACAGCAGGTATTGATCGGCCTAACACACTCTTGCCAATGTTTATAATCTCCATCTCCGGATAGGTGGATTTAAACTTAGATAAATCCTCGAGCATCTTATTATGGCCGTAACCTTCCTTAATTTGAACCAGAGAATTCATATATGTACCTCCTTAAAAAGAATTCAAAAATGATTTACTTATATCTGATTAGTCAATACTACTACTATCTTATTCAAAGGACTTACATATGTTAAATGACGAGAAGAAACCGCTTACCATAGCTTATAAAATCACAGATAAATCTTTAGCAAGTAAACTTAAATGGTTCGAGCATTTACCTGAGATAAAACTCATACCTGCCGACAATCTATTTAAGGGAAACGATAATATCCCTTTACTGAGAATTACTAAAAAAGGTCTATTTCTAGAACAGAACGGTCAAAGATTATTTTTTCACCCCAATATGGCTATCTTAAGATTTGTTAATATTGTTAGGGGAGACGGTGATCGTTTTCTGAGGGCTGTCCAGCTTGGTAAAGGGGACTCGTTTCTTGATGCCACCATGGGTTTAGGTGTGGATATTTTAATAGCCTCTTGGGCAGTAGGTGCTGAAGGAAAAGTCATAGCTCTGGAATCTTCTCCCTTGATATATACGTTGGTAACAGAAGGCCTAGAGAATATGAATAATAAAGTCTTTCCTTTAACGACACATACCATTAAGAAACAAGCTTGGAGGGAACTCAGCGAAGCCGCTGCATATATAAAGACTATCCACACCGACCATCTAGATTATCTGAAGACCTTGCCTGATTCATCTATAGATGTAATCTATTTTGATCCTATGTTCAGGCATACGAGCACCAAGTCTTCTGCTATGCAACCTATAAAAACTTGGTCAGATCCAAATCCTCTAAAAAATGATACGATTGACCAGGCGCTTCGTGTAGCAAAAAGAAGAATTGTGCTTAAAGAAAGAAAAAACAGCCCCGAATTTTCCAAGCTTGGATTTGAAACCATCTTAGAAAATAAATATAGTCCCATAGACTTCGGTATAATTCAAATATCTGAATAAGGGGGTGTCCAGTATTCAACCCCTCGTAATTATTATTGGACCGACAGCAGTTGGAAAAAGTGCTTTGGGAGTGGAGCTGGCCCTAGCCATAGGTGGAGAGATAATCTCAGGTGATTCTGTCCAAGTATATCGTAAACTTGATATAGGTTCAGCCAAGCCAACCAAGGAAGAACAAAAAGGTGTCCAACATCATCTCCTGGATTTCTTGGATCCATCCCAACCTTATACAGTTGCGCTTTTCCAGACCCAAACTGAACAACTTATAAAAGCCATTAAGGATAGAGCAAAAACACCTATCATTGTAGGCGGAACTGGCTTATATATCCGTTCTGTTACTGACGGTTTTTCTTTTCCTGAGAAAGGATCGGACACAGTTAAACAGAAATGGCTTGCTTACGCCCACCAAAATGGAAACGAAAAGCTCCACAGCGAATTAGACGCAAGAGACCAGCTATCAGCTACAAAATTACATATCAATGATACAGCAAGGATAGTTCGGGCTTTAGAAGTATTTGAAATAACGGGAAAGCCCCTATCCAGCCAGAGATCATATAATGAAAAACACTATTCTGAACTGGACGATTCTATCATATATATAGGACTAACTGCTCCCAGGGAGATAATATATGAAAGGATTAATAAACGTTGTGAAACAATGATAGAGTCTGGGTTAATTGAAGAGACAGAGAATTTACTCCGAGAAGGTTACTCCCCAAAAATCAAATCTCTTCAAACCATAGGCTACCGACATGCTATCCAATATCTGACAGGGAAGGTCACCGCTCCTGAAATGCTCAGGTTATTACAAAGAGATACGAGACACTTTGCCAAAAGACAATTAACCTGGTTTGGGAGAGATCCTAGAATTAAATGGTATGACATAACAACTCACAATTTAGCTGAAATTGTAAACGAGATTGCCAATACTTGCAGAGAGATTCAAACTCGTGTAGAATAATAAAATAAAGATAAAAATGGTGATGGAGGTAAATTTTATGAATAAATCACCTATTAACTTACAGGATGTTTTTTTAAATCAAATTCGCAAAGATAGCATCCCTGTAACAATTTACTTAGTTAACGGGTTCCAACTCAAAGGTTTGGTTAAGGGGTTTGATAACTTCACGGTTATCCTGGATTTTGAAAACAAGCAGCAAATGGTTTATAAGCATGCTATTTCAACTATAATGCCCTTAAGACAGGTAAATCTAAATGTAGGGGCTCCAGATACTGAAGCTTGATAGTCCGACTATTTTCAATGTATTTAAGTTTTAAACTGGTCAGGTTAGTTAAATTAACCATGACCAGTTTTTGCATGCTCTCTCTGTGAACGTTTTAGATTGTATTTACGTATAGTGTAGAATGAGAGGGAGGTGTCTATCTAATGTCTATAAATATTACTTTTCGCAATAAACTACCTCCAGTAATCAAGAGTTCACTCTCCAAGGTAGAAAAGCCATATCTCAAAAGCCAACCTCAACCGCTGCCCAAGAAGAACCGTAGTCTACATAACAATGAGATTAGTCAAGAAGATAAAATCGAAGATCTCTTGAAAGAATTGAACTGCATGATTGGTTTAGATATGGTAAAGAAGTTTGTCCATGAACTTCAAGCTTTTGTAGAAATACAGAAGAAACGCGAAAAGGAAAACTTGCTTGCCGAGCCTTTAGTACTACATATGGTCTTTAGTGGTAATCCAGGTTCAGGTAAAACAACAGTTGCCAGAATAGTAGGTAAACTATTAAAAGAACTTGGAGTCCTCCAAAAAGGACATATCATGGAATGTGAAAGGGCAGATTTGGTAGGAGAATACATAGGACATACAGCCAATAAAACCCGTGACATGGTTAAAAAGGCACTAGGAGGAGTCCTTTTTATAGATGAAGCATATTCCCTAGCTAGGGGAGGGGAGAAGGACTTCGGTAAAGAAGCTATCGATGCCCTTGTCAAAGCCATGGAAGACCATAGGGATAACCTAATTCTGATTCTAGCCGGCTATAAAGCGGAGATGGAGAGATTCATCCAGACTAACCCTGGTTTAAGATCTCGCTTCCCTATACATATAAACTTTCCAGATTATACTACTGATGAATTGGTTGAGATCGGGGAGTTAATGCTCAACAATCGAGAATACGAATTTTTGCCTGAAGCCCGATTAGCATTTAAACGTATGATCCAAAATATGAATTTTCTCCATCCTTATTCCGGTAATGCTAGAATGGTAAGAAATATAATTGAAAAGACTATCCGTAAGCAAGCGGTTAGGCTCTATAATAGAAATAACCTTTCCAGAGAAGATCTGATTAATATTAGGGAAGATGATTTGTGTAATGATGATATCTAGAATTCAAGTGAGAGCTACACTGCAGCATGTACTTTTCGGCAATAGCGACCTCCTGTCGCTAACTGCCGCGCTCCGCATCCATGCTCCGCTTGTCGTACAT
>JAGXFZ010000128.1 GCA_024637055.1 Gracilibacter sp.
CAACAATCCAGTAATTCTTCATATTATAACCCCTTCCTACAATTTTGCTACTGAGTACTCTATAGTATTCAGTTATTTATTATTAGTATAACAACAGTCGAAAAAATAAAAACACCTGCCTTTATATCGACAGGTGTCAACCATTAATTATTTAGCGAGGTTCTACAATCAGCTTAATAGCAGTCCTTTCTTCTCCGTCAATCATGATATCGGTGAAGGCTGGAATACAAACAAGGTCTAAACCACTCGGGGCAACGAATCCTCTCGCAATGGCAACAGCTTTTACTGCCTGATTTAGCGCTCCGGCACCAATTGCCTGTAACTCTGCACCGCCCTTTTCTCTTAGTACCCCGGCGAGAGCTCCTGCTACAGAATTAGGACTTGATTTTGCTGAGACTTTTAAAACATCCAAATCTAATACCTCCTAATCGATCTTTGTTTACATGTATTTCCACATCAATTGTATATAATATTCTAGTAAATTGAAAAAAATCCTCTTTTTATATAGGTGTTTGGAGGATTTTTTATTACGATAAATTAGGATTTTTTGTAACTATTTGCTGAATCTCTGAATAGAACTAATCTTATTAGCTTTACCAGTTTTTTCATCAACATCTATTACAACAGCATTAATCTGAATTGGACCAGTAGCAACCTCGAATCTAGCCGGCAACTGGGTGATAAAACTATTTATAATAATATCTTTTTTAACCCCTAGAACCGAGTCTTTAGGACCGGTCATTCCAACGTCTGTAATATAAGCTGTCCCATGGTCTAAAATACGAGCGTCGGCAGTCTGAATATGAGTATGTGTCCCTAGTACCGCACTTACTTTCCCGTTTAGAAACCAACCTAAAGCAACCTTTTCTGATGTTGCCTCAGCATGAAAATCCACGAGTATAACAGGGGTTTCAGCTGCTATCTTATTTATTATTGGAATAACCATTGAAAATGGATTTTCTAAAGGAGCAAGAAATATACGTCCGGAAAGGTTAATGATGCCAGTCTTAATCCCATTTCTCATTACGAAACCATAACCTTTACCAGGTGCACCTATAGGATAGTTTGCAGGGCGTATAAGCTTATTTTCGTCATCAATATACTTGAGCATTTCTTTTTGATCCCATACGTGATTACCCATGGTTAGAAAGTGAATTCCGTAATCATATAGTTCATGAGCAACTTCCTTTGTCAGTCCTCTTCCTCCAGAAGCATTCTCGGCATTGGCAATAATAAGATCAAAGAAGAATTCTTTCTCTAGCTCTGGTAATAAGGTTGCAATCGCTTCTCTCCCGGGCTTCCCAACTATATCCCCTATAAAAAGTATCCGCATAAAATTTCCTTTCCACACTTTAACCTAACCATTAAATACAAGGACCCTACCGTCATCTCTTAAAGCAGTAATATTCTTTTCTGACCCATTATAACGAATAGCTGCTAACATATGGTTAATCATTTCTTCTTGGAAAAGCATTTCTTCTTCTACTAAGCTACTATCATCGATAATCAGCTCTTTTTCAAGTTCCTTCTTAATTGTCTCTACGATTAGATTCATTTCATTTTGGGTAATACTGCCCAAATCTCTAGTTATAACTAGCAGGTCCAGTTCTTGTTCCTGTCTCTCGATACTAAGTAATCGCATTTTACGACCTTCTATTTTGTGGAACATCTCTAGTGATTGTGTCAGCTTATTTTTAATTTCTTCATACTTACAGTCTTTAGCCACCAAAAATTTGAGGACTAGCGCCTGCCGCTTCTGACAGCAACTGATGGTTCCAACTTCAGGGTATCTTAATAGTATAGATACTAATAACCCTGTACTGTAATTCAAATAGTTGGAATCAACATTAGTTACATCCATTGCTACCATGATATTATTCCTTTCCCTAAACAGTAAATTGTATTCTTGAGCGTAAATATAATAATTCTTCGTTTACCCGCAAAGTCCTTCATTATTGCTTTAGTAATAATAACCTATTACAAACAAAGCAGCTGTCTCAGAATTACTCTTAAGACAGCTACTCGATTTCCAATTTCATATAGTACTAGGCACAAGCGATATTACTTAGCATAATCTACCGCTCTGGTTTCCCGTATAACAACTACTTTTATCTGTCCAGGATATTCTAATTCTGATTCGATTCTCTTTGATATGTCATGCGCCATCCTTGGTGCCAATACATCATCAATTTTATCCGGACTTACAATAATACGTATTTCTCTACCTGCTTGAATAGCGTATGATTTCTCAACACCTTCAAACGTTTCGGCAATTTCTTCTAGCTTTTGTAAGCGTTTGATATAGGTCTCCAGAGTTTCACGTCTAGCACCCGGTCTAGCAGCAGATACTGCATCTGAAGCAGCTACAAGTACTGCAACAATAGTTTTCGGTTCAGTGTCTCCGTGATGAGCTTCTATAGCATGAATAATATCAGTAGATTCTTTATACTTCCTACAGATATCGACACCGATTTCAACATGGGTCCCTTCAATATCATGATCAACTGCTTTACCGATATCATGCAATAGACCAGCACGTTTGGCACTCTGAATATCAACGCCCAACTCAGCTGCCATCAGACCAGCTAAGTGAGATACTTCTGTAGAATGCTTCAAGACGTTTTGTCCATAACTTGTTCTAAATCTGAGGCGTCCTAGAAGTTTGATAAGTTCTGGATGAAGCCCATGCACTCCTGTTTCGAAAGTGGCTTGTTCGCCTTCTTCACGAATTTTCTGATCGACTTCTTTTTGAGCTTTTTCGACCATCTCTTCAATTCTAGCAGGGTGGATTCTACCATCCAATATAAGCTTCTCAAGAGCTACTCTAGCAACTTCTCTTCTAATCGGGTCAAACCCGGATAAGATTACTGCTTCTGGTGTATCATCAATAATTAAGTCAATACCTGTAAGGGTTTCCAAAGCTCTGATATTACGGCCTTCTCTACCGATTATACGTCCCTTCATTTCATCATTTGGCAATGCCACAACTGAGACAGTACTCTCAGCAACATGGTCTGCAGCACAGCGATGAATAGCAAGGGAGATAATATCTTTTGCCTTTTTCTCAGCCTCTTCCTTGGTTCGGGTCTCGTATTCCTTAATCATAATCGCCGATTCGTACCGCACTTCTTCTTCTACACTTTTTAGAAGAAGTTGTTTTGCTTCTTCAGGGGTCATACCTGATAGCCGCTCTAATTCTGCTACTTGTTTAGCAATTAAATCGTTTAAGTTATTCTTTTGCTTTTCAACGTCAGCTTCTTTACGCTGTATATTTTCTTCTTTACGTTCAAAAGCCTCTAACTTACGTTCCAGAGTTTCTTCCTTTTGAAGAAAACGTCGCTCCATCCGTTGAAGCTCATTACGTCTCTCTCTTGTTTCTTTTTCTACATCATTACGTATGAGCATGACTTCTTCTTTGGCAGCAACAATAGCTTCTCTTTTCTTGGCCTCAGCTTCAGTGTCAGCATTCACTTTAATTCTTTTTGCTTCTATTTCAGCGGAAGTGATAGTTTTCTCCGCAACCGTTTTACGAATGAACCATCCGACCAGACTGCCTAATGTCAGCCCAACCAGTAAACTAATTACTACATACACAATTGATAACCCCATAATCTCACCTCCTTCAATTAAAAATATAATCCTAATCTCAAATTAATTTTAAAACAAAAAAAAACTGGTCAGACCAGTCCTGTAAAAAAATAACCCAGATGATAATTCTTCCCTTAACACGTATACTCAATGCGCAGATGTCACTAGATGTTCAGTTGCAAAAAATATATAAGAGAAAACCTTTAGAGGTTAATGATTTACATGGTACAGGTCCATTATCATTAGTTTAATTAAATGTGTAATTATTGTCAAGTTTACTTCATTAACCGTAACTAAAAATTTTCTCTAGACATAATATCTGAAAGAACATTTTTTACAATATCTAAGGGATAACCTTTCTGTAAAAGCTTATCCCCTATTTTTTTCTTAATATATATTTCGAAGGGATACTTACTTGTATTTTTATATCTTTTTTCCCATTTCTCCAGTTCTATCACATAAAATTTTTGCCCAAGGTCTAAACAATTAATATATTCCCGATCATTAAAGTATAATTCCTCTAAAACTGAAAAGATAACATGATTATCAATACCCGCTTTTTGTAACTCCATCTTTATCCTTGATCTAGAATACTTATCTCTTTTATTTTTACAGTAAGAAACAGCATAACTACGATCGTCAATATATTTCCAGTCCTCAAGTTTATTTAAGACCTCAACTATCTCATCGGAGGTAAATCCCTTTTGTTCCAACTTCTTCGTGAGTTGAAAGGTCGTCATCTGTCTTCTACTTAAATATGTTAAGGCGGTGCTCATAGCAGTCTTAGTTAATTTGCTACTCTTCATTACTTGCTATTGCTATTTCAATATCTTCTTGTGGCCTACTTTTTTTTGTAATAGCATTAAGAATTATTTCTCTTACTTTAGCTTCTATTTCTGATGCGATTCCAGGATTCTGACGGAAATAATCTTTGACATTTTCCCTTCCTTGGCCAAGCCTTTCTCCGTTATAGGAATACCACGCTCCAGATTTGGCGATAATCTCTGTCTCTGACCCCATGTCAATGATACTTCCCTCTCTGGATATACCTTCACCATAAATTAGATCAAAGTCAGCATAGTTAAAAGGAGGAGCAACTTTATTTTTTACAACTTTAACCCTGGTTCGATTACCGATTATATCTTGCCCCTGCTTGATGACATCCTGTTTCTTTACTTCCAGTCTTATTGAGGAATAGAACTTCAAAGCCCTGCCACCTGTTGTAGTTTCAGGATTGCCAAACATTACGCCAACTTTTTCTCTTATCTGGTTTATGAATATTACAGATGTATGACTTTTGCTTATTGCACCTGTAAGCTTTCTCAGAGCCTGGGACATTAGGCGAGCAAGTAACCCTATATGAGAATCTCCCATTTCACCTTCTATTTCAGCTCGTGGCACCAGAGCGGCTACTGAGTCAATTACGATAACGTCAATTGCCCCGCTCCGCACAAGGGCTTCACAGATTTCTAGAGCTTGTTCTCCTGTATCTGGTTGGGAAACCAACAAGTCTTCTACATGTACACCTAATGCACGCGCATATATTGGATCCAAAGCATGTTCAGCATCAATAAAGGCTGCAACTCCCCCGGTCTTTTGGGCTTCTGCGATTACATGAAGTGCGACAGTTGTTTTACCAGATGACTCTGGTCCGTATATTTCCGTAACCCTCCCTCTCGGTATGCCACCTACACCAAGAGCTCTATCAAGGGCCAATGAACCTGTAGAAATAGTTGCAATAGGTAGTCTATTTGGTCCCTCGCCTAATTTCATTACCGCACCCTTCCCAAACTGTTTTTCAATTTGGCTTAGAGCGATATCTAATGCTTTTAATTTATCTGGAGCTGACATCTTTTTTCCTCCTCTTTACATCCGGCACGAAACGTATGTTCGATACCATTATACTTTTTATATATCTTTTTTGTCAATAAGCTATTATAATTTTACCGAACTGTTGTTCGTTAGTCAACCCTTTTATTACCAATTATAGGGTATAGTGTCTCTCCACAATCAAAACTATGGCTTTCAAATTTCATAAAGGTTTCTTAGAAACCTCAATTATTTACCTTCTAGTAAATACAACCTTAACATATTCAAGGCAGTCTCTACTGACATATTTCTAATGGATTCCCTGCTGCCGACAAATTGACACTTTTTAATATTAACACCTTCATAATGGGCTAGCCCTATATATACCAGACCAACAGGTTTTTCCACGGTTCCTCCATCTGGACCTGCTATCCCGGTAATAGATAACCCTAAATCTGCCTGAAGGCGTTTTTTCACTCCTACAGCCATTTCTCTTGCCACAGTGTCACTGACTGCACCGTGTTCGAATAAACTAACAGAATTTACTCCGAGTATTATTTCTTTAGCCGAATTGGCGTAACTTACTGCTCCCCCAAGATAATAATCCGAACTCCCTGCTTCGGCTGTCATCCTTCCTCCAAGTAAACCGCCAGTACATGATTCTGCTGTAGCCAAGCTTAGTTTATTCTTCCTGAGAAGATTACCAACTATCTGAGCATGGTTTTCATCGTCTACGCCGAAAACATTATTTCCAAGCCTTTTTCTTATAACCTCTTCAGTATTGTTTAAGATTGTTTGAGCCTTTTCTCGATTTCCCGTTTTTATCGTCACTCTTAAATCCATGTAAGTATGTTTATCCAACAAGGTAATAAAAGGAGATTTTTGGGCCATTATATCAGATATCTTTTGTTCTAGTTCTGATTCTCCAAGTCCAAATACTTTCAGAACTCTTACATACATTCTCTCTTGATCGTTTTTCAATATATTTTGCAATTCAGGCAAAACATGATTGTCAAACATCACTTTCATTTCTGATGGAGGACCTGGCATTATCACACAGTATTTCTCTTCTTTAGCAATAATAGCTCCTGGAGCCGTCCCTTGCTCATTCTGAAGAATCTTAGCACCTTTAGGAAAAGCCGCTTGCTTTTCCGACCCCGGTGGTAGACTAAGCTTCTCGTTATAGAAATGTTTAATTGTCTCCATACAATCCTGATTGAAATCCATATCAAGACCTAGAACGCGAGCTACTACTTCTTTGGTCAAGTCATCTGCTGTAGGCCCCAACCCTCCTGTCAGAAAAACAATCTGGGAACGCGTCAGTGCTTGTCCAAGAGCCTCTAAGAGTCTTGCTTGGTTATCACCAACAGTAGTATGGTAAACTACCTCCATGCCTAATCCTGAGAGCTGTCCTGTAAGATAAAAAGCACTAGTATTAAGAGTTTTCCCTAATAAGAGTTCTGTACCTGTAGAAATAATCTCTGCTTTCATCTTCTTACTCCTCTGAATTATTTTACTCCCTTAATTATTTCACACTACCAGAATACTTATCCAACTTTAACAGAAGGTTATAACAAAAGAGTTCTCTTTTGGGGAAAACTCTTTTTCTTAATTAATCCATATATTTGTGCCCAACCCACAATACTGTCTAAGCTGCACCGTAGCATTCACGACAAGCCAGAGCATTGCAACCTACACATTCTATCTAAGCTACACCGCAGTATGCATGACAAGCGGAGCACGGATGCGGAGCGCGGCAGTTTACCGCTCCTTGCCATCCATGGCACCGCGGTATTTGTCCATCCGTGGACTTTACGCCAGGAGGGCGTTATTGCCGAAAAGTGCATACTGCGGTGTAGCTCTCACTTAACATTTATTTCTTCAAAGCACTAAGATAGTGCCTAGACTTCATTACATAATCAATTCCCGATATCACAGTAAATATTAACGCAACGTAGAGCATTGGTTGACCAACAGGGATATTTAAATAAGACAACGGCCAATCATGGAGAAGAATCGCAGAAATAGCTATCACTTGGGTTACTGTTTTAATCTTTCCTAGTTTACTGGCGCTTATAACAACTCCATCGGCAGCAGCAATTGCTCTAAGTCCGGTAACAGTAAACTCTCTTGCTAAGATGACCCATACTATCCAGGCAGAAGCTTGATCTAATTCCACGAGACTAATTAGAGCCGCTGATACTAAGAGCTTATCTGCAAGTGGATCAAGAAATTTTCCCAGATTAGTAACTTGCCCAAATTTTCGAGCTATGTAGCCGTCTAGACCATCAGTAGTAGCAGCTAAGATAAAAATGCCTGCAGCAACGTATTCCTGATAGGCAAAAAATGTCCTACCACCAGGAAGCTTCAGTAAAAGAACTATCATAAATATCGGCACCATAATTATTCTTATCAGTGTTAATGTATTTGGTAGATTCACCCTAGTTCCTCCCCCCAAAAATCATAACTGTCGGCCTGGATAATTTTAACATCAATTATATCTCCAGGAAAATGTTCCTGAATCGCTTTACAATAGACTTGACCATCTATTTCAGGTGCATCCCCTTCACTACGGCCTCTCCAGCCGTCAGTCAATTCTTCTTCTAGAATCACCTTCAAGGTTTTCCCTACCCTCGTTTGTTGGATTTCGTAGGCCAGATCAGCTTGCAGAGCCATCAAACTGTCTTTTCGTGCTTCCCGCACTGCCTTAGGAACCTGGTTCTTCATCTTTGCAGCAGGTGTGTTATCTTCCTGAGAATAAGCGAATACGCCAAGTCTATCAAACTTCATCTGACGAACAAATTTTTGTAAGTTTTGGAACTGTTCTTCACTTTCACCTGGAAACCCTGCAATAAAGGTTGACCGAATAAATATTCCTGGTATTTTAAGACGCAGTTTCTCAATAAGTCCCTGGGCTTCTTCACTGGTATTTCGTCGGTTCATCCTATCAAGAATCTCATTATCTCCATGTTGAAGCGGAATATCTAAATATTTGCATATTTTCGCTTCTGAGGCAATTGTTTCGATTAGTTCATCAGTTATTACATCAGGGTAACAATACATAAGTCTTATCCATTCTATTCCATCTATATGTACTAAGTCTTTCAAAAGACTAGGTAACTCTTGTTTACCATATATATCTAAACCATAACGAGTTAAATCTTGGGCTACTAAGATTATCTCTTTTGTCCCTTCAGCAGCCAATCTTTTAGTTTCCTCTACCACCGACTGCTTAATTCTGCTTCGATAGCTGCCTTTGATCTTAGGTATAGCACAGTAACTGCAGCAGTTGTCACATCCTTCGGCAATCTTGACATAAGCAGAATATGACGGTCCTGATAGTATCCGCGGCATCTCATGAGTATAAAGAAAATCCTGAGCTTCTTTCCAAGTGATTATTCTCTGATCAGGATTTTCTTCAATAGTAGAAACGATATTATGTAAATCACCATCTCCTAAAACCCCATCGAGCTCAGGAATATCCCGGAGCAATTCTTTACCATAACGTTGAGCAAGACAACCTAAGGCATATACTTTTTCGCAAATACCTTTCTTTTTAAGTTCTGCGATTTCACAAATCACTTCTATTGACTCTTCTTTAGCGTCATTTATGAAACCACATGTATTAATTAAAACAATATTCGCTTTCTGTGGGTCAGATATAAGTTGATATTTACTAGCTAATAACCCAGAAACTATTTCACCATCAACCTGGTTTTTGGGACATCCTAGGTTAATTACTGCGAACTTTTTCTTCAACTTGCACCTCAAAATTTCATTGAAAATATAATATTAATTTCTCTTCAGTATATACCAATTTCTCTATAAGTGTCAAAGCTATATAGCCAATTACGAAGAAGAAAAGGCAATACTGAAGCTATAAATAGCTTCAGTATAAAAAATCCTCGAATATACTGTTACAGATATCTTCAATAATTATTTACATGCTTTCCAAAGTTTCTTCGTTTATAACATAGTTATATACTGGTTCTCTTGATGCCCCTAGTGAAGGAATCTCGTTTCCGTTCAGTTTAATTGTTAATCCCCCTGCATTACCTATGGTAAGAAACTCAATAAGTCTAGTCCCTTGCAATGTCTCTTTAGCGCCAGCCTGTCTCATACCATCAATAACAAGTGTTCCATCTACTCTAACCCTTAACCAACAATCTTCAGTGAATGATAGCTCGGCTACAAGCCCCTCGTATACAACTGGTGGTTGATCAGAAGGTTCTTCTGTATCTGCCTCATCTTCCCCTGGGTCACTAGTTTGAGGAGCCGTTGGTAATGGTGCCGGAGTAAAACTATCATTAGGATCGTTATCCCCTTGACTAAGAAAGCTTATACCAACCACAATAACAACAGCGAAAATAGCCATTACTATAATGACAATAGGCTTAAACCAAACTGGAGTGCCGCGAATAGGTTTTAGCGGAGCATAAGCTTTTGGCTCAGCAAGCTGGTCTACTGAAGATAGATAGTAATTAACTATCTCTTCAGGATTAAGTCCAAGTAATCGAGAATAGTTTCTTAAAAATCCTTTGGTATAAATTGGACCGGGTAATATTTCATAGTCTTCGTTTTCAATAGCCTCAAGATACCGAACTCTGATTTTGATGCTATCTTCTACATCACTATAACTCCAACCCTTTTCTTCTCGGGCCTTTCTCAGAATTACACCTTCACCGGCCATTCTTTCACCGCCTTAGTCAATATATTTAAACTAAAATTTCTATCCAGATAGGTTTTAAACTTTTCAAAACCATCCTCTTCGCCTGAATTGGAAATACAATAGGAATAATCAGTACTATCCTCATTGGGATAACCATAGAGAACATCATAATACTCCAGTATCAAACGCTCTGTTAATTCTTCATAATTACTATCCCTTAAAAGTGCAATCAACTCTTCGACCGTCTTCTTACCAATTCTCTTTTTAAGCCGTTCCAAAGATTCTTCCAAATCCTGAACTAATCCTGGAATAGCAGTGTATTCCTGAACTATTCTGGTCACGCGCTTTGGTAATGTATCATACAACAAAACTTGGGTTCCTTGCTGCATAGCAGAATGAATTGTATTAGGTAAGGTTATCCTCCCAATCCTTTTACTCTCGCATTCCACAATGATATAAGGATAATTCTGATAACTTAATATTTCTTGATATAGTAATGATTCAAATTGTTTCTGGGTTGGTTGTGAACCTAAGCCTATATGGCCAAATACAGAACCTCTATTATTAGATAGCCCTTCTAAATCAATGACTGGATAACCATCATTTTTCAATCTTTTTAGCAGATCAGTTTTTCCTGTTCCTGTATTCCCTCTAATAACGACGACATGGAACGGGAATTCTGCCTCGAAGAAATCTAACACGAGATTCCTATACGCCTTATACCCACCACTCAAGCGAAATACAGATAGACCCATGAGATCGAGAACGGTCGCCAAGGCCTTACTTCTCATTCCACCACGCCAACAAAATATCATTACTGGTTTATTGTCAGAAACCGCCTTGATTTGTTCATACAATACAGGCAACTTTTTGCTAGCGATTTCTAATCCTCTAGAATAAGCATTTTGCGGAGAATCTTGCGCATAAATAGTACCTATCTCAGCCCTCTCTTTATTATCGAAAAGAGGAACATTAACAGCACCAGGAATGGTTCCATCTCTAAACTCATCTTCTGATCTTCCATCTATATAAACGATATCTTGAATGCCTAGCAGTTCTTCCGGTGAAATATCCTTTAACATAAAGTTTTACTCCAATTTTCTATTCTACAATATTGTTTACTAATCCTTCTAAAATTAATTTATTTTTTATAAACTATCTTCTGCATTTCCAAATTTCTGCTCAAATTGACCTTTGGTCATGAGTACTTCTCTAGGCTTCGAACCTTCATATTGTCCAACCACACCTTGATCTTCAAGGAAATCCATGATGCGTGCTGCTCTAGTATACCCTATCCTCAGCCTTCTTTGTAATAAAGAAACTGAAGCTGTGTTATTCTCAATAAAAATATTAGCCGCTTTAACAAAGAGTTCATCATTAGGCTCTTCTTTGTTTTCAACATTTAAATTAGTTAAAGGTATTTCATGGTATTCTGGTTTGGCTTGAACCTTTAAATAATCAACAATATTTTTCACTTCTTTATCTGCCAGGAAACATCCTTGAACTCTAACTGGTTTACTTATTCCTATCGGATGATACAGCATATCTCCTCTGCCCAGGAGTTTCTCAGCACCACCCATATCAAGAATGGTACGGGAATCTATCTGTGAAGAAACAGCAAAAGCAATTCGCGAAGGAATATTCGCTTTAATGAGTCCGGTAATAACGTCCACCGAAGGCCTTTGAGTAGCAACGATTAAATGAATTCCAGATGCTCTAGCCATCTGAGCCAAACGACAGATTGCCTCCTCTACCTCTCCTGGTGCGACCATCATTAAATCAGCTAATTCATCAATTATCACTACAACATAAGGTAGGGGTTTTTGTTCATCATCCTTTTTCTCGCTAACAAGAAAATTATATCTCACAATATCTCTCACACCTGAAGCGGCAAAAAGTTCATACCGGGTTTCCATTTCCGTAACAATCCACTTTAATGCGCTGGCAGCTTTTTTTGGTTCTACCACTACCGGGGAAATAAGATGAGGTATGCCGTTATAGTTTGTTAATTCTACCACCTTGGGATCTATTAGTAGCAACTTCACTTCATCTGGTTTAGCTTTATAGACAATACTGGCGATTATAGTATTAATGCAAACTGACTTGCCTGAACCAGTTGCTCCGGCAATCAAAAGATGAGGCATTCTAGTTAAATCAGCCATTATCGGAGATCCTGCTATATCCTTACCTAAGGCTAAAGTCAACTTGCTTGGGGAAGATTTGAATTCTTCACTTTCTAATACTTCCCGGAAATGAACAAGAGCTATCTCCTTATTAGGTACTTCAATCCCCACAACCGCTTTGCCTGGAATAGGTGCTTCTATACGTACATCAGAAGCTGCAAGACTAAGCGCAATATCATCAGAAAGGTTGGTAATCTTGCTAACTTTTACTCCCGGGGCAGGTTGAAGTTCAAAACGAGTGATTGCTGGCCCTTGGGTAACCCGTGTGACTTTAACTTTGACCCCAAAACTTGCTAAAGTATCCTCCAGAAGCTTCACGTTATCAGCTAGATCTTTGTTGCTCTTTTGTCCTCTTCGCATAGATTTATGCACGAGGGAAAGAGGAGGAAGTTTATAATTCTCAATCCTTTCCGTTTTACGGGAAAGCGGCGTTCCAGTTATCTTAGTTGATAATGCATCAGGTAAATTATTTTCTTCATCTAAGCCTTCTGCCCGTTTATCCAATAGAATATCTGCTTCATTTTGCAGGATTTCCCTACTCCTTAACTCAGATTCTTCAGGTATATTTTCTACTTCAATATCAGGCAATTCTGGTTCGAAGATAAACTCAGGAGTAATCCTTGTTGGTTCCTTCTTCTTCACGGGCGAAAAGGAAGAATGCTGGTTTTTACTGCGAACTTTTTTTTTCTCTTTATCATTCTCCACTAATATTTTAATGAAGTCATTTATATGTCGCGTGATAGCACCTAAAGCTTTAGCTATTAATGCGAATACATCTCTGACCGTTTCAACTAAAGAGCGGTTAATAACCAACACCGAACCAACTATGGTGATAACTATTAAAAAAATGTAACTACCTGTTACACCTATGGTACTAAGTAAAAAAGTAACAATACCAAATCCTATTAATCCGCCACCATGTCCTGCTTTGCCACTCTCCAATAATTCAGCTGATTGATAGCTATCTGTTATACCTAAGTGCAAAAAACCTTCTAAGACAAGCCAGAGTAGGACAACGCCTGCAATCCGAGACTTCAGTACCTTCTTATTCTTCCCCATAAGAAATATTCCGAATGCAGCTAGGACTACAAATATTCCTGCACTCCCATCTCCGGCTAACACTTTCAATAATCTTACCGCCGCACTGGCTATAGGGCTTGTCCCGTCTGAGTACAACAATACCAAGCCCAGACAAGCTATTCCTACTATCAAAATGCCTAATATTTCATTCTTAATCGTATTACTAACCCTATCGCTCTTTTTACTCTTGCCACGTGTCTTTCTTTTTGCAGCCACTAACCAAACCTCCAAGAACTCATGTATTTAGAACCTGCCATTATATTTCAACAAGTTCTTAACCAATTCCTTTAATATAGGCAAACAATCTTGAACATGACCAATAAAAGTTATCTGATAACAGCACCAATTAGTTAGATCATAATTGCCGTATTTCCAGGAATATCTAATTAGGCACAAAAAATTAATGAGCTATTAGTCCTACTATAAAGTGACTTGCGACCATTGTTTAACAATCGCAAATGCTGTAACTTTAAATTACTAATAGAAACACGTTATCGATTCATGATAAATAAATAAATTTTAAAGGAGTGTTGATTGTGTTACAAATCATTAATTTCTTACAAAGTTTCAGAAAAGATGAAAAGGGTCAGGCTCTAACAGAGTACGGTCTCATTATTGCTTTGGTTGCCATTTTACTGATCGGGGGTCTCGGATTCTTAACAGGAGCTCTCAATGGAGTTTTCACAGCCATCCAGACTGCATTGACACCATAAATATCTAAGCCAAATCACACTGTTATTTCCTCTCATCGGCCCTGCTGTTTCCTACAGTAGGGCCTTCTTAAACTAAGGAGTTAGATTATCATGCCAATTAGCTACTACCTTTTATTACCTGTTCTCGGCCTCGCTTCCTGGATGGATTGGAAAGAACGCCGGATACCGAATTCTGTCCTCTTCCCCTCGCTTATCCTTGCTTTCTTGGTCAATTTAATAATCTTAGGCCCTTCAGGTTTACTTCATTCTTTATCAGGAACGGTAGTTGGCTTCTTTTTGCTTATCATCCCATACCTCTTAAGAGGTATGGGAGCAGGTGATGTCAAGCTTCTCATGGTAATAGGAAGTTTCGGTGGTCCATATTTTGTTCTCTATAGTTTCTTAGCTGGAGCAATCATTGGCGGTATTATCGTTTTGATTATATACATCTTCAATAAAAGAAAACAAAAAGAAATCACCTCTTTCCCTTATGGAATCCCTCTTTCCTTAGGGGCCCTAGTTTCCCTGCTACTTGAATATTGGAGGTTATAGAATGACTAGAAAAAAGTGTAAATCTTCCCCGGGCCAAGCGCTGGTGGAATTTGCCCTTGTACTTCCACTCTTTTTGCTCTTAATCTTTGCTGTAGTCGAGATCAGCAATGTCGGATATTCTTACGTCACCCTCAATAATGCAGTAAGAAGTGGGGCACGAGTAGCTAGTCTGGGGGGGTTAGACAGCAATATCCGAAATACAGTCACTACATCCTCCCCCTTATTTGATACTAACTTCTTGAATGTCACTATAACTCCCAATGAAGCAAACAGAAGATCAGGGTCTGAGGTGAATGTTAATGCCACTTACGAGGTTCACCTGACCACTCCAGTACTAAGTCAGGTGTTGCCGAACCCTGTGACTATTCAAAGCTCTTTATCTATGCGGATAGAATAGGATGAGAAAGATGAATAAAAACAAAGACAAAGGTAGTATAGCAGTCCTCACCGTATTGCTTCTCACCGCCCTCTTGGGCTTTGGGTCTCTGGCTACAGATGTGGCCATCCTCTATGCAGAAAAATCAAACCTGCAAAACGCTGTTGATGCTGCTGCCCTTGCAGGATCACAAGAATTACCTCAGGACCCTCAAGCGGCTATTAACAAAGCAACAGAATATGCCTCAGCTAACAATACTGTTCTCGGTTCAGTCATTATCTCAGCTGATAACAAGGAAATAAAGGTCACTGCCGAGAAAGATGTACCCCTTTATTTAGCACGTGTTCTAGGGATAGAATCAAAAATTGTTGAGGCATCAGCCACAGCTGCAATCCTCTCCCCAACCTCCTTAACGGGAGTAGTCCCCTTAAGTATTACGAATCAAGAATTCGTTTTTGGACAGGAATATACTCTTAAATCAGCACCTGAAAATGATAGTGGTTGGTTCGGACCATTAAGAATAGATGGCCAAGGTTCCCCTGTTTATGAGGGTGCTCTAGCCTACGGTAGCAATTCCCCTGTAGCTATAGGCGATATTATAGAAGTTGAACCTGGTAATATGAGTGGACCTACTCAGAGTGGCTTAGCAACTAGACTTTCTTCAGATACCCGCATCCCTCAGAACACTTTTGAGGACTATGATAGAGATGCACCACAGATCATGTACATCCCGGTGGTCGAAGTAGTCTCTCACAGCGGTAATTCTGTACATGAAGTTGAAGTAGTCGGCTTTGCAGCCTTTTTCGTAGAAGATTACACTGGTAGTGGCAACGACTCCTTCATAAAAGGACGTTTCCTCCAGACATTAGTATCCTCTGGAAGAGATAATAGTTCTATAAGTGGTACCGAAGAATCCACCGATTTCGGACTGTCTGTTACTAAACTAATGATGGATTGAGAGGGACACTATGAAACGCAAATTTTATCTATTTATGGCAATTATCTCAGCTTTAGTCTTTGGTGTATCCCTATACTACTATCTACAGAATATGGAGAAACCAGTTGTTGTTGAGACCAAACCCATCGTAGTAGCCGTAGCGGATATCCCTGCTAGAAGTATTATTAAACAAGAGCAACTCGAACTAATAAATATCCCTGCTGAGGCTTATCCCCAAGGAGGAATATCAACTATCGAAGAAGCCGCCGGTAATGTATTACTAGTAAATACTAAAAAAGGAGACTGGATGGTAGTTCCTATGTTAGAAATCCCCAGTAACTCCAACTCAGATACGTTCATTTCTTACGAAGGGTTCTCCCTTACCGTACCGGAAGGAAAAAGAGCTGTGGCTATCCCGGTAGGATTAATCGGTAGTGTCGGTTATAAGGTTCGTCCCGGTGACAGGGTGGATGTATTGGTGACTATAGATATCAGGGAAGAAGCTGGGACAAGGACCATAACCTCGCTGGCAGCTCAAGATATTCTGGTACTAAACACAGGCTTTCAGAATGGGACAAACAGTGAAGAAACCCAAAATACCGACTCTTGTATCCTGGCCCTAACTGTTCCTGAAGCTATGGCCGTCACCCTCGGAAGTGAAAGAGGCTCAATCAGGTTACTCTTAAGAAATCCTGTCAATAAAGAGATTTATGAAAAATTTCCTATTGACCCTAGTGTCTACTTGCAGCCTGACTATTTCAGTCATTATTAGGAAAGGAGGTCCATAGATGTCTAAGATACGTATCCTTATCGTCGATGATATTAAAAACACCCGAGAAAGCATCCGGCGCATCCTTAATTTCAATACTGAAATCGAGGTTGTCGGTGAAGCTAATGGTGGTTCTGAAGCAATCCGCCAAACAGAAAGACTTAATCCTGATCTCGTTTTAATGGATATAAGCATGCCTGATATGGATGGTATCCGAGCTACAGAACTGCTTTCTTACAGAGCACCCAAAACTTCGGTGATTATTATGTCTTTCCAGAGTGAAACAGAATACATGAAAAAAGCTATGATTGCTGGAGCTAAAGAATATATCGTCAAACCATTTACCGGTAATGATATTATCAATACGATTTTGAAGGTATATAAAAAAGATACCCGTAAAAGAGAAATCCTTAATATACCTTCTGAACCTTTAGAAGACAGATCACCTGCCAGAATAATTAGCTTATTCAGCACTAAAGGTGGTGTAGGTAAGACGACTGTCGCTGTTAACGTAGCTGTTGAACTGGCTAATCGACAATTGGCCAAAGTCTTACTCATCGATTTGAACTTGCAATTCGGTGATATTGCTTCCTTTCTTAATCTTGTTCCGAAGAAAACTATCGCTGATTTAGCTCAGGTAACAACTGTGAAGTACGAAGAAATCAGATTTAATATGCTTACACATACATCAGGAGTAGAAGTTCTTGCTGCCTCCACTCGTCCGGAATATGCCGAACTGATAACTGCTGAACATATCGGCCAGATTTTGAATGAGGTTAAACCCAATTTCGACTATGTTATCTGTGACAATGTTAGCCGCTTTGATGAGATTAGCCTAAGCGGTTTAGAAGTGGCAGATGAAATCTGGTTAGTTTTAGGGATGGATATCCCTTCTATTAAGAACACGAAACTAAGTCTAGATATTCTCCAAAACTTGAACTACAGCCATAAAGTCAAAATAATTCTTAATAGATTCGATAAGAAATCAACAATAACTCTTAAGGATATAGAAGACTCCATAAACCTCAAGGTGGACTATACAATATCTAATGAGGAACAACCTTTCATCACCGCCCTGAATAAAGGAATTCCCTTAATAGAAGCGTACCCTAACGCTAATGCCTCTGAGGAAATACGAAAAATAGTCGAGAAAATCATAGAAAAACCGAAAGAACATGTAGCTAAAAAAGATCCTGCTAAGATGAAATCATTTCAAAAAATATTTGGCTTGGGTAGGTGAAGTAAATGTCTCTGCTTAAACGTTTAGAAAAAGAGAAGGAAAAAGAAAAGATAAAAGCAAGAAATGATAAACCTAATACCGATGGTAGTAGATCTATGAACAACGCTTCACCCGTTATTGATCCTTGGCGTAACTTGAAAGGCATTATTCATCAAGAAACAATCAAAACCATTAAAACAGATAAGATGGAACCGGAAGATGTTAAAATTATTATTGAAAAGGTCATCGATGAGCACATAGAAGCTAAAAACATCTCTCTTCCTCGAATTGAAAAAGTAAGAATAATTGAAGAAGTTATTAATGAGATTTTATGGTTTGGACCGATCACCCCCCTTTTAAATGATGAAAATATTTCAGAAATAATGGTTAATGGTCCTAATCAGGTTTATATAGAATCTAAAGGTAAAGTAGAATTAAGCAATGTTACCTTTTATGATGATGCTCATGTTCTTCATATCATTGAGAAAATTGTGGCACCTATAGGTCGTAGAATAGATGAGAGTCAGCCGATGGTTGACGCCAGGTTACCGGATGGATCTAGAGTAAATGCCATCATTCCCCCACTTTCCCTTAACGGACCGATAATCACCATCCGTAAGTTTTCTCAAGACCCTTATGGTGCTGAGGACTTAATATCTTTCGATACTTTAACCCATGAAATGTCTCAATTTCTAGATTGCTGTGTCAAGGGCAGGCTTAATATTGTTGTTTCAGGGGGTACCGGCTCAGGTAAAACAACAACACTCAATGTGCTTTCTTCGTTTATTCCAGAACATGACCGGATAATAACCATAGAGGATGCAGCAGAACTTCAGTTACCTCAAGCCCACGTTGTTACCCTAGAGACAAGACCGCCAAATATTGAAGGAAAAGGTGCTATTAGTATAAGAGATCTCGTCAGAAATTCTCTGCGTATGCGACCCGAACGAATCATCGTAGGAGAAGTACGTGGAGGTGAAGCCCTCGATATGCTCCAGGCTATGAACACAGGACATAACGGTTCTCTTACGACAGGTCATGCTAATTCCCCTCGAGATATGCTTTCTCGTTTAGAAACTATGGTTCTTATGGCAGGGATGGATCTACCGGTCAGAGCCATCAGAGAACAGATCTCAAGTGCTATAGATGTTATCGTCCAACAAAGCAGACTTAGAGATGGCAGCCGTAGAATAACCCACATTACTGAGATTATGGGGATGGAAGGTGAAATAATAGTAGCCCAGGATATATTCAAGTTCGAACAAGTGGGAATTGATACCAATGGGCGAATTATTGGAAATTATAAACCAACCGGGATCAGGCCGCGTTTTCTGGAACACCTCGTCTCCTCGGGCCAGAACTTACCTGATAATATTTTTTATTCATGATGGAGGTCTAACATGTTAGAAACTATTCTTATAATTTCTTGCACAGGATCTTTTCTTATATATTTTATTATTATGGCTATTCGTCCACAGGGCGAAACGGTAGAAGCAAGAATCGGCCGCTTAACAGCAAAGAGAAGTATAAAGGAACCGAAAAAGAAGACCTCACTTAAAGGATTCATCTCCCGTTTTTCTCACCTGACTCCTCAAAAATGGACTAAAAAACTTGATGAGGAGTAGCTTAGTAGTGGGATTCCGATTAATGGGGGAGAATTCATTATCCTTCAATTATTCTTGTTTATTCTCTTAAGTCTTATCGGACTTCTTCTTTCATCTCTTAGTGCTGTGGCGCTCCTCTTACCTTTATTAGGGTTATTTCTTCCGCGTGTTTATATCATGTCTGCCCAGAGTAAAAAAACCCAAAGATTTAATAACCAATTATCTGATGTGCTTTTAGTTTTAGCTAACTCCTTAAAAGCCGGTTTCAGCTTATTTCAAGCAATGGAGATGGCAAGCCAAGAAATGCCTGATCCCATAGCTTTAGAGCTTAAGCTAACCCTAAAAGAAATGACATATGGAGAATCAACGGAATCATCCTTACTTAACCTTACCCGAAGAATTAAAAGTAAGGATTTGGAACTTATGGTAGCGGCCATTCTCATTCAACGTCAGATAGGTGGTAATTTGGCAGAGATATTATTGGGTATCCACGAAACGATTCAAGAAAGGCTAGCCCTGATGGGAGAAGTACGAAGTTTAACTGCTCAAGGAAGACTATCCGGGTACATAATCGCATTTGTCCCGTTCGGTATAGGAATAATAGTTAGTATTTTACAGCCGGAATATTTAGCCGTGCTCTTTACAAGTAAAATAGGACTGACCCTGGTCATTGCTGGTTTATTTTTGCAATTGTTAGGTTTTATGGCTATTAACAAGATAGTTAAGATTAAAGTATAAAGGGGGTGTAACAATGGAATTAATTATCGCTTTTAGTGGTGCAAGTTTACTTTGTTTTTTATTGATAGCACTATTTGCCAATACGATGAATCTTTCTCTCCCCCAGAATCGCGTTCTCCGTTCACTTGGACGAATCAATCCCGTGAAAGAAAAAGAACCATCTAATACACACTCTCTAAAAGAACGTACTCAAATAAGTTTCCATAAATTTTCCACCCTCTTCTCCAACCGAAAAAAAGAAATAAAATATAATGAGAGAGATCAAGCACTTGCTGCTGCTGGATTAGCTAGTTGGAGTTCTGCTGAATGGAAGGTATTAACTTATGCTTCAGGGTTATTTTGTATTTTATTAGTTTCTATCGCTAGCATCTTGATGACCACTCCCCTATTCGTTAAGTTAGAAATCTCAATCATAGGATTTATAGTAGGTTATGTCTTTCCTAACTACTGGCTAAAGATAAGAATAAGAAAAAGGAAAGAGGAGATTGCAAACAGTCTACCGGATGTTCTTGATTTAGTCATGGTAAGTGTCGAAGCTGGATTAGGCTTTGATTCCGCTTTAATGAGAGTCGTTGAAAAACAGCAGAGTGTCTTAGCGGATGAATTCAATCTAGTTCTAAAAGAGATTAACATGGGGAAACCTCGACGTAATGCCCTTCGAGATATGGCTAAAAAAATAATGTTGAAGATTTAAGTAATGTAATTGCCTCCTTGGTACAGGCTGACCAACTTGGGATATCAATGGGAGGTGTTCTTAGAAATCAATCTAAACAGCTGAGGCAAAAAAGAAAACAAAGAGCCAAGGAACAGGCCCAGAAAACTCCTGTCAAAATTATGATCCCTTTAGTTTTTTTCATATTCCCTAGCATATTTATCGTCATTCTTGGTCCCGCTGTTCTCCGTATAATAGAAGTCTTTAGTAAGTGATTTTAAGTAATATCTTTTGATAAATCAATCATCTCTCTAATAATCAATTATTTATTTAGCTAAAGGATGACAGACCTATGAAAGAGTTAAAAGTTGTAAATAAAAGAAGTCGTATTTTTGTTGGTAATGTGCAAATTGCAAATAATTTTCTAACGAGATTAAAAGGTCTCCTAGGAAGTAAAAATCTATCATCTTTTCAAGGACTTTTGATTAAACCATGTAAACAAGTACATACAATCGGAATGCGTTATCCGATTTCAATCTGGTATGTTGATAAAAAACTAGAAATAGTAAAAATCATCGATGATCTTGAACCTTATAAAATCTCTCCGTACGTGCAAAATTCTCACCTTATCATCGAATTTCCATCAAAATGGGCAGAAATAACAGGAAGTAAAGAAGGCGACCTCCTAGATGTTTATATCTAGTACTAAATAATCTCTTTAACTTTGCCCTTCCTGATTTAAGTAAAACTACCTTTTAAGTTGAAGGTAGTTTTTTTTGTTTTTGTTTTTGTTATTGTTTATTATATATCTTCAGACTCCCAATCTCTTACCCTTGTTACTGCCTTTTGCCAACCTTTATAGTATTTATTTCTATCTTCTTCAGTCATCTTCGGCTCAAAACCACGATCCACACTGTATTTCTCAATTAATTCTTGCTTACTTGACCAAAATCCCGTTGCTAAACCAGCGAGATATGCTGCTCCTAAAGCGGAGGTCTCTATACAGTTTGGCCTCTCTACTCTTACCCCAAGAATATCAGCTTGAAACTGCATTAAGAGATTGTTAGCAACCGCCCCACCATCTACTTTAAGCATCTGTAGTTGAAGGCCGGAGTCATTCTCCATAGCAGTAAGGACATCTTTAGTTTGATAAGCTATTGATTCAAGTGCCGCTCGAATAATATGGTTTTTACCATTTCCTCGAGTAAGTCCAAAAATAGCTCCCCTAGCCCTCATATCCCAGTATGGAGCGCCTAAGCCTGTAAAAGCGGGGACTACGTATACCCCACCATTATCAATGACCTTAGAAGCAAAATACTCAGAATCAGCCGCCGTCTCAATCAGCTTTAATTCATCTCTCAACCACTGAACTACTGCTCCAGCAATAAAAATACTCCCCTCCAGAGCGTAAGTTACCTCATCGTCAATTCCCCAGGCAATCGTAGATAATAGACCTGTCTGAGAATTATAAATCTTATCCCCAGTGTTTAAGAGCATGAAACAGCCTGTCCCATAGGTATTCTTGGACATACCTGGTACAAAACAGGTTTGCCCAAACAAAGCAGCCTGCTGATCTCCGGCTATTCCACAGATGGGTATTTTGTTGCCAAAAAAAGCTCTCCCATCTGTTTCACCATAAATATAGCTAGACGGTTTAACTTCAGGCAACATAGAGCTGGGAATATCTAGTTCTCTTAATATCTCTTCATCCCATCTTAATTCTTTAATATTAAAGAGCAATGTACGAGACGCGTTAGAGTAATCAGTAACATGTATCTTACCATTCGTAAACTTCCAGACAAGCCAAGTATCTATCGTCCCAAAAAGCAGTTCACCTTTTAAAGCTTTCTCCTTAGCTCCTTCTACGTTATCTAAAATCCATTTAACTTTAGTTCCTGAAAAATAAGCATCAATCACCAAACCCGTTTTTCCGCTGATCTCATATCCCAGCCCCTTAGCTTTTAACTCATTGCAGATGTCTATTGTTCTACGGCATTGCCAGACAATCGCATTATGAATAGGCTTACCCGTCTTCTTCTCCCAGATTACTGTGCTCTCCCTTTGGTTGGTTATCCCAATAGAATCAACCTCTTGCACATCGACATTATAACGAGCAAACAATTCAGCTATTACCCCAATCTGAGTACTCCATATTTCTTCAGGATCATGCTCAACCCATCCCGGTTGGGGATAATACTGAGTAATTTCTTTTTGTGCCATTCCGATAATATTGCTTTCCTTATCAAACAGAATAGCCCTACAACTTGTGGTTCCTTGGTCAATAGCTAGAATATATTTTTTAATCATTCTATGCTTCCTCCCTCAAAGATCCGTGGTTACGCTTCTATAATTCAAGGGCGTTCATAATGTTTGGAATGACTTGTTTTTTCCTTGATACAACTCCAGGTAAATATACACTATTTTCATTTGTCTGAACCTCAAAGGCCTTTCCTATGATATCTTTAAGATGACCAACAAAAAGCACTTCAGAACCCTGGTTTAAGATATCTGTTATCAGAAGCACGATTAAACCATAGCTTCTATCTTTACAGATAGTGGACATATATAAAAGCGTTTCTTCTCGAATTTCATTCGCACTCTCAATATCGATTGTATAAACTTGACCAATACCAATTTTACTTTTATTAAATTGAAACTCTTTGAAATCCGTATTAAGAATTTCTTCAGGCGTTTTCCCCTTCAAAGTTGATCCCGCTTTAAACATTTTGATCGCATAAGACTCAACTTCAAGATAGGCAATCTCAGCGAGTTTTTCAGCTGTGATTTTATCTAGATAAGTGCAAGTCGGTGATTTGAACTTCAGTGTATCCGATAATATTGCAGAGCACATAATTCCAGCCATTTTTTTGGATGGGGTAATTCCAGCATTCAAATACATATTTGCTACAAGGGTCGCGGTACAGCCTACTGGCTCATTTTTAAAGAAAATAGGATTGCCAGTTTGGATATCTCCTAAGCGATGATGATCAATAATTTCCAGAATCTCAGCTTCTTCAATTCCTTGAACTGTTTGACTCATTTCATTATGATCAACAAGAATAACTTTCTTTTTATGCTGCGAGATTACATGGTATCTTGATACAAAACCCATCACCTTATTGCAACTATCTACTACTGGATAACTCCTGTATCTAGTAGAAAGCATAGTTTCCTTAACTTCTTCTACGAAATCATCCCCATCAAACTTGATAATATCATTGGTTGTCATGACGTAGCCTATTGGAATACTCTGATTAATTAAGCGTGCTGTTGTAAAGGTCTCCATCTTTGTTGTCATCAATATGCAACTATACTGTTTTGCCTTTTGAATAATCTCCTCTTCTACTTCGCTACAACAAGTCATAATCACGCAATTAGCTCCCAACTCGATTGCCCGATTTACACTATCCTGTCTATTTCCTGCGATAACAATATCACCTTTTTCGATGAAATTTTCGAGTTGAGAAGGTTCAGCAGCCAATACATGAATCTTGCCTGTGGTGCAGTAATCCTTCTGCTCTCCGCTTACAATCTTTGCCTCTAATGTTTCGGCGATATTTTGCAGAGGTGTTTTACTGAGTGCTATTATATTCTGATCCACGGCGTCCATATATTTCTTCGTAATATCCGATAGGGTAGCAATACCTATGAGCTTCTCATTTTCATCCACTACAGGTAAAGATTTAAGGTTGGTCTTGTTCATGATATTCCAAGTTGTCTTGATTGGGATCTCAGGAGACAAACTATAGATAGCATCCATATTTAAATCAGATACCTGTTTTTTTACTGTTTCGATTAACTCCGGCATCTCCACATCAAAATATTCCAGTACAAACTTAGTTTCCTGATTGGCATCACCCAGTCTTCCCGGAATAGCGTTCATTCCGAGTTTTCGTTTCAACTCTGCATAAGCAATGGCCGAACATATTGAGTCTGTATCAGGATTTTTATGGCCTAATACATAGACCTTTTCGTTAATCATATTTCCTCCATACTGTATTCACTCTTATCATAACCGGAAGCGGGAAATCGTACTTGTAAGACTTTCCGTCCGTTCTTTTAAGTTCTTAGCTAGATCTTCCACCTGATAAATGACTTCTGCTTGTTCTTTCGTAGCACTAGAAACTTCAAATGCCCCTGCAGATGTTTCTTCAGCAATAGCTGCGACATCTTGATACTGTCGTGAAGTTTCATGAATGCTCTCCATTTGTTGATCGACAAGTTTTGAAATATTTTCCACGCTTCCCGCTACATCGAGAATTGTTTTCGAGATTTTCTCTATCACTTCATTCGTTATTGTACCCTTTTGAGCTTCCATATTCGCGCTTTCCACTTGACGTGAAATCTGACTAACAACATTTTGAACTTCTTTCTGAATCTCTTCAAGTAGACTGGATATTCCTTGAACCGCTTCGGCACTTTGATCTGCAAGCTTACGTACCTCCTCTGCCACAACAGCAAAACCTTTTCCATGTTCACCTGCGCGAGCAGCTTCTATAGAGGCATTCAATGCAAGTAGATTAGTCTGATCACCTATATCGCCAACTAGTTGAATAATTTGTCCAACCTGCTTAGCCTTATCCTCAAAGCTTTGGACAACTCCAAGGGACATTTCATTTCCTTTAGCAAGTTCTTGAATTCCATCAACTAAGGAGTGAATAACCTTCTTACTCTCTGTAAGCTGTCCAACCATTTCTACAGAAATTTCTTCAGAATACTTAGCATGGCTCTGAACTTCCATAGCAATTCGGCTTACATCTTCTACAGCTTCAGCCGTAGATTGTATTGATAGGGCAGATTTTTCTGCGCCTGCAGAAATCTCAGTAATAGTTTGAAACATTGAATTAGCCTGTTGTGATGCTGTTGAGGAAGCTTTGAAAATAGTAGTCACATTATCATTCGTTTTTATGCAGTTATCATCAATGCTTTGTACTATTTCTCGAATGTTTTGAAACATCCTATCAAAGGCTATACCTAATGAACGGATTTCATCATCAGATTCTGATATCTCAACATTTGTGCTAAGATCCCCTTCAGAGGCTCGAATCACTGCCTTTTCAAGTTTCAATAAAGGCTTAATAATAAAACTGGCCATGAAAAATGCAAGTATGCCTGACCAAATAATACCCAGTGCTAAAGTGCATATTGTGAACAAGACTTCATTAATATTCGGAGCGAAATTAGGTCGAATATAGTAAATAAAAAACCCACTTGTAGAATACGTCATAATTGCTAATAGACTAATAAGTAAGACCATCTTTTTCCTAAGGCCAAATCGGTACTTTTTTACTTCCTCCATTATGTGACTCCCCTCTATCTATGTATAATTTGATTGTCAACTCGTTACTATTTATCATCTTATTGTAACAGTTTTGGAAAGGAATTTTAACATTTTTTATTTTTTTACAAAAGTTGTCCATCTATGGACTTCGCAACGACTTTAATGCATGTAAGGAAAGGTAAGTCGTCATTAATATGTAAAAGGAGTACATGCGATTCATGTACTCCTTTTGGTTACCTGGCAACGACTTACCTTCCCGCAAAGCAGTATTCTCAGCCCTGGAGGTCTTAACTTCCGTGTTCGAGATGGGAACGGGTGGTACCCCTCCGGTATAGTCACCAGATTATTCAGTTTGAAAGAATTTTCGTTCTCTCAAAACTGCACAGCATATATTTTCAGCAAAAGTGCGATTCACATATTATCCTCAAAACTGTAGGTCAAGACCTCGACCTATTAGTACCGATCCGCTCCACGTGTCACCACGCTTCCACTCCCGGCCTATCAACCTGATCATCTTTCAGGGGTCTTACC